>NZ_WWCX01000024.1:0-74962 GCF_009857655.1 Duganella vulcania | reverse complement strand
GCCGCCTCGACCGCCAGCGCCGCGCCGGGCAACGCCGGTGCCGTGCCGGCCCCGCCTCCCGCGTCGCGCCCGGTGCTGCTGAGCGGCGAAGTGGAAGCGCTGGACACGCAAACCATCGTCGTGCCGCCATCGAACTCATCGCCGCTGGTGCTGCGCAACTTCGTGGCCGAGGGCACGCCGGTCAAGGCCGGCGACCTGGTGCTGCGCATTGAAACCGGCGGCGCCGCCAATATCGACCGCCTGAAGACCGAACTGGACCGCACCATCGCGCGCGTCGAACGCGAGACCGCCACCCTTGAAGCGGGCGCCATCGACACCGAGAAAGCACTGATCAGCGCCGAAGCCGCGCTGGCCAAGGCCAAGGTGGACGCCGCGCTGCCCAAGCAGCAGATCGCCGCGCTGAACTACGACCGCAACCAGGCCGAGCTCGACCGCGCCACCCGCGACCTGGCGGTCAAGCTCGAAGCGCGCGACAACTACCGGCAATCGGTGGTGCGCCGGCGCGAGGACGGCGAGCTGGAGGTGAAGAAGATGCAGATCAACCTGGCCTTCCAGACCGTCCAGCTCAAGCAGTCCGAAGTGCGCGCCACGCGCGACGGCGTGGTGGTGCACGGCTACAGCCCGTGGAAGGGCGAACGCTTCGAGGAAGGCTCGTCGGCCTGGCCGGGCAATGCCGCCGGCGTGGTGCAGGGCGAGGGCCAGATGGCGGTCACCGCCTGGGTGCTGGAGGCCGACCGTCCCTACCTGTCCGAAGGCCAGCAGCTCGGCCTGCGCTTCGACGCGCTGCCCGGCGCCGCGCTGACCGGCAAGATCAAATCCATCACCAGCGCGCCGGAAGCGCGCGCCAGCTGGGGCAACGGACGTTACTTCCGCGTCCGGATCGCCCTGCCGGAAGGCCATGGCCTGCCGCTGGTGGCGGGCATGAGCGTGTTTGCCGAACCGCACGCCGCGGCAGCCGCCGCGAACGCCGCGCACAAGCCGGCCGTCGCCGCCGAGCCGCCCGCCATCGAGGGCGAGATCGCCTCGCGCCAGGCGCTGCCGGTGTCGCCGCCCACCATCCCGTATGTGTGGCAATACAAGCTGGCCAGCATCGCCCCCGAGGGCGCGCTGGTCAACGCCGGCCAGCCGATCGCGCAATTCGAATCGGGCGAGGTGACCACCCAGCTGATGCAGCATCAGGGCCAGCTGCGGGAAAAGCAGCGCGCGCTGGAAAAGCTGCAGCTCGACCAGGCCGAGGCCGACCGCGCCGGCGAGCTGGCCGTGGCCGAGGCGCAAAGCAACGCCGAAAAGGCCGAACGCAAAGCCAGCCAGCCGAAGGAACTGATACGCCGCGTCGACTACGACAAGCTGGTCATCGAGCGCACGGAAAAGACCGCGCTGGCCAAGCTGGCGGTCGAGCAGCGCGCCGTGCAGATCCGCGCGCGCCGCGCCGAGCTCACCGGCCTGCAGGCGGAAGTGGCGGACCTGCAGCAGCAACTGGCCGCGCTGACCAGGGGCCAGGCGGCGCTGACCGTGCTGGCGCCGCGCAAGGGACTGCTGATGTACCGCACCACCTTCTCGGGCGAGAAGTTCGCCGTCGGCAGCCAGGTGTGGATGGGGCTGTCGGTGGCCACGCTGGCCGACCCGGACCAGCTGTACGTCAACGCCACCATCCCGGAGGCGCAGGCGTCGAACGTGCGCATCGGCCAGCGGGCCCGCGTGACCGTGCCGGGCGCCAACCAGGCGCTGAGCGCGCACGTGGTGGCGCTGGGCCGCGCCTTCCACGGCAAATCCACCGCGCAATCGACCATCGTGCGCGATCTCGAACTGCAGTTTGACGGCACGCCCACCGGCCTCAAACCGGGCGCCGCCGTGCAGGCGGTGCTGGTGGCGGACGCGCACGGCAAGGAACGGAAACAATGAACAAAACCAGTGTGGCATTGATGCTGCTGGCGCTGGCCGGCTGCGGCGGCGACGCCGCGGTCGCGCCCGGCGCGGTCGAAACCCTGGCCGCGCGGCCGTGGGCCGAAACGCTGTCGGTGGACGGCGAGATCAAGGCCGCCGCCAGCACCGCGCTGACCGTGCCCGGCAGCGGCTGGAAAAGCCGGGTGCTGGTCGACATGGTGGCCGACGGCAGCACCGTCCGCAAGGGCGAGGTGGTGGCGCGTTTCGACGCGCCGCAGGCGCGCATGGAGTTGTCGCAGGCCGAGCTGGAACTGCTGCGCAAGACCATCGCCGAAGCCGGCAACACCGGCAACGCCTCGGTCGAGCGCAGCACGCTGGCCGGCGAGCGCGCCAAGGTCGAGGACGACCTGAGCCTGAGCCAGCGCTACGCCAAGGTCGACCTGACCATCTACGCGCGCAACACCATCCTCGACGCGCTGGCCGACGTCGGCTTCCTCAGTACCAAGCGCGGCTACCTGGACTGGAAGGGCGGCCAGGCCAAGGCGCGCACGGCCGCGCAGGACGCGCTGCTGCACTCGCAGCGCGACAGCGTGGAGCAGACGGCCAAGCGCAACCGCGACAGCCTGGACGCGCTGGAACTGGTGGCGCCACACGACGGCGTGTTCCTGCTGGTGCCGCGCTGGGACGGCGCCAAGCCGGAGATCGGCTCCAGCCAGTCGGCCGGGCAGGAATTCGGCATGCTGCCGGACCTGCGCCAGCTGGTGGCGCACTTCACCGTGGCCGAGGGCCAGGCCTTCGGCTTGAAGGCCGGGCTGCCGGTGCAGGCGCGGCTGGCCGGCACCGGCACCGCGCTGACGCTGACCATCACCCGCGTCGGCAGCAGCGCCAGCACCACCTCCACCGACTCGCCGGTCAAGTACAGCGACTTCGACGCCGCCATCCCCAACGACGCCGCGGTCAAGCTGGGCCTGAAGCCGGGCCAGGCGCTGCGTGGCACGGTGCAGCTGGTGACGCGGCCGGCCGCGCTGACCGTGCCCAACCTGGCGCTGGTGCAGGACGGCGCGGGCTACGCCGTCTACACCGACGAGCAGGGCAAGCCGGTGCGGCACAAGATCGAGCTGGGCCAGCGCGGCCCGGTGCGTAGCGAACTCAAAAGCGGATTGACGGCCGGCGCGCGCATCGTGCTGCTGCCGCCGTCGACGGCGGTGAAATCATGAATATGTCCTTGATACGGGAGGCCGTGACCGAACTGCTGCGGCGCAAGCTGCGCACCGGGCTCACGCTGCTGGGCATGATCTTCGGCGTGGCCGCCATCGTCGCCATGCTGGCGGTGGGCGAGGGCAGCAAGCGCGAGGCGCTGCGGCTGGTGGCCGAGCTGGGACTGGACAACGTGCTCATCGAAAGCAAGGCCATCGAGCCCGAGCAGTTGAAGGAAATCCGCACCCGTTCGCTGGGCCTGTCCGCCGCCGACGCCGACGCGGCGTTGTCGGTGGTGCCGGGCGCGCAGTCGGTGGCGCTGAAAAAGGAAATCAAGGTCGACCAGCTGGTGTTGGGCGACAAGGTGGTGGCCGGGCGCGCCTATGCCGTGTCGCCATCGTACGCGGCGCATGGCGGCCTGCAGGTGGCGGCAGGCCGCTGGCTGGCGGTGCAGGACGGCGCCACGCTGGCGCCGGTGTGCGTGCTTGGCGCGCGGCTGGCGCACACCCTGTTTGGCGACGGCGCGGCGATCGGCCAGCGGGTCAAGCTCAACCACGTGTGGCTGGAAGTGGTGGGCGTGCTGGCCGACCGCGCGCAAAGCAAGTCCGACTTCGAAGGCGTCAAGCTGGGGCTGGATGACGAGCGCCTGTTCGTGGCGTGGGAGACGGGGCGCGCGCGCTTCAGTTTCAAGCGCATCGAGGACGAGGTGGACGGCATCAGCGTGCGCCTGGGCGGCGGCGTCGCGCCCGACAGCGCGGCGCGCGTGCTGCAGGCATTGATCACGCAGCGCCACGGCGGCGCCGACGACACCAACCTGATCGTACCGATGGGCCTGTATCGCCAGAACCAGCAGACGCAGCGGATCTTCACCATCGTCATGAGTTCGATCGCGGCGGTATCGTTGCTGGTGGGCGGCATCGGCATCATGAACATCATGCTGGCCAACGTGCTGGAGCGGCGGCGGGAAGTGGGCCTGAAGCGCGCGCTGGGCGCGCGGCGGCGGGACGTGATCGAACAGTTCCTGGCCGAAGCCCTGGTCATTGCCGTCAGCGGCGCCCTGCTGGGCGTCATGCTGGGTGCGATCGCCGCCTACAGCATCGCCGCCTTGGCCGGCTGGTCGGTCGCCTGGTCACCGTTGAGTTTGATCGTAGCGGTCCTGCTGTGTGTCGGCGTAGGGTTGGCGTTCGGCGTCTTCCCCGCCCGCCAAGCCGCCGCCCTCGATCCTATCGCCGCCCTGCGCAGCGACTAAATAAAATTGGGGTCAAGTCTGACATTCGGACACGAGCTCTGCAGTAGGCGCGCGCCTACTGCAGAGCTCGTGTCCGAATGTCAGACTTGACCCCAAATTGCTTTTTAAGCTTTGAGCAGGCGGGCGACGTCCAGCGCGAAGTAGGTCAGCACGGCGTCGGCGCCGGCGCGCTTGAAGGCCAGCATCGATTCCATCATCACTTTGTCGTGGTCCAACCAGCCGTTTTGCGCGGCGGCCTTGATCATCGCGTATTCACCACTGACCTGGTACGCAAAAGTCGGTACCTTGAACTCGTCCTTGACCCTGCGCACAATATCCAGGTAGGGCATGCCAGGCTTGACCATCACCATGTCCGCGCCCTCGGCCAGGTCCAGCCCCACTTCGCGCAACGCTTCGTCGCTGTTGGCCGGGTCCATCTGGTAGGTGTTCTTGTCGCTCTTGCCCAGGTTCTTGGCCGAGCCGACCGCGTCGCGGAACGGGCCGTAGAACGCCGACGCATACTTGGCCGAGTACGCCATGATGCGCGTGTGGATGTGCCCCTTGGCCTCCAGCGCCGCGCGCACCGCGCCGATGCGCCCGTCCATCATGTCCGACGGCGCCACCACGTCCACGCCGGCGTCCGCCTGGCACAGGGCCTGGCGCACCAGCATGTCGGTGGTGAGGTCGTTGATCACATAGCCGTTTTCATCGATCAGGCCGTCCTGGCCGTGGCTGGTGTACGGGTCCAGCGCGACATCGGTCAGGATGCCCAGCTCGGGGAAGGCTTGCTTCAAGGCGCGCACGGCGCGCGGCACCAGGCCGTCCGGGTTGGTCGCCTCGATGCCGTCCGGCGTCTTTTTGGACGCGTCGATCACCGGGAACAGCGCCAGCACCGGGATGCCCAGTTCCACGCACTCCTGCGCCACCTTCAGCAGCAGATCCACCGACACCCGCTCCACGCCCGGCATCGACAATACCGGCTCGCGCTGCTGCGTGCCTTCCAGGATAAACACCGGGTAGATCAAGTCCGCGGCGGTGACGTTGTTTTCGCGCATCAGGGCGCGCGAGAACGGGTCGCGGCGCATGCGGCGCATGCGGATGGCGGGGAATTGGGCGGAAACGTGTGGATTGTGCATCGCTAAAACTTTCCTATGCTGTGAGGTTATTGCTCGTCTGGCTCGACGTCGTCTTCCATCTCGATCAGATCGACCTGGGCCGCTGCTTCGTCATCGCTGACGCCGGCCAGTTCCAGGATCTTGTCGTTGGCTTCTTCGATGCCGATCCGCTTGAGCGCGGAGAACAGTTGCACGGTGAAAGGGAAACCTTCGCCGTCTTCGTCGACATAGCTGTCCAGCTTGGCCTTGGCCTGGCGCAGCACGTTGACGGATTCATTGCGGTTCAGTTTGTCAACCTTGGTCAGAATGCAATGGATCGGCTTGCCCGTCGGGGCGAACCATTCCAGCATCTGGATGTCCAGTTCGGTGAACGGGCGGCGCGAATCCATGATCAAGATCAAGGCCGCCAGTTGCTCGCGGCGCTGGACGTAGTCGCCCAGCAGGCGCTGCCAGTGCAGCTTGGCCGAGCCGGAGACTTCCGCGTAGCCGTAGCCCGGCAAGTCCACCAGCAGGCATTCGATCTCGTCGACGATGGTCGGATCCTTGCGGTGCTGCGCCACGTGCGCGCCGCCGATGGAGAAGTAGTTGATGTGCTGCGTGCGGCCAGGCGTCTTGGACGCGAACGCCAGGCCCTTCTGGTTGCACAGGATGTTGATGGCGGTCGATTTGCCGGCGTTGGAGCGACCTGCAAAGGCGATTTCCGGCACCGTGGTGTCGGGCAGATCGCGCAATTGGTTGACGGTCGTAAAGAAGCGGGCTTGCCAGAGTTTGGACATGAGATGGGGGAAATGCAACAAAAGGGAGCAAATATGCTGGAAAGCTATTGTACAATGAGTGGTTACGAAGTGTTGCCATAGCCACTGCTCCTAGCCTGCGGCATACGTTCGACAAACTTTTTTGAGGGTGCTTGAATGAATCGTGCGTTTTCACCGTTTGTAAAATCCTTGTTGGTGGCCCTGCTGGCGGTTGCCGGCACCGCATCCGCCGCTGAAGAAAAAAAACCGGCCCATGCCGAAGCGGCAGCGCCTAAAGTCGATGCGGCCAAGGGCGGCACCCTGTTTGCAAACGGCGACGCTGCGCGCGGCCTGCCGGCCTGCGTCTCCTGCCACGGCGACGGCGGCAATTCCACCATCACCGTCAACCCAAAACTGGCCGGCCAGCACGAAGGCTATCTGTACAAGCAGCTGGTGAACTTTTCCGGCCCGGAGCGGAATCAACCGGTCATGACCACCTTCGCCAAGATGCTGACCGACGAAGAAAAGCACGATATCTCGGCCTGGCTGGCCACCCAGGCGCAAAAGCCGGGGGCGGCAAAGAACAAGGACACGGTTGAACTGGGCAAGAAGATTTATCGCGGCGGCATCGCCGAGAAAAACGTTCCGGCCTGCGCCAGCTGCCACGGCGCCGCCGGCGCCGGCATCCCGGTGCAATATCCACGCATTGCCGGCCAGCACCAGGATTACACGGTAGCCCAGCTGGGCCTGTTCAAGGCCGACGGCCGCAAGAACAGCGCGCAGATGACCACCATCGCCAAGCGCATGTCGGAAGAAGAAATGAAAGCCGTGGCCGATTACGTCGCCGGCTTGAAATAAGAACAGCTGGCCGCGCCCTCGGGTTGCGGTGCAACTGATAGTGCATAAAGGGCGGCAGCGTAAGCGGGCTGCCCTTTTTGTTGTTATGCTGCCCCCAGCATATTTTTTTGAGATCGTTCCAGCATGAGCAGCAGCCCCAGCACCACCGGCATCGAACTGAAGACCCGCCGCCCCCTCGTCGGCGAACTGGTCGAATTGATATCCTCCATGCGCTTCGCCATCGCGCTGCTGGCGATGATCGCCATCGCCGCCATCGTCGGCACCGTCATGAAGCAGGGCGAGGCCACCAACAACTACATCAACCAGTTCGGCCCGTTCTGGTTCGAGGTGTTCGGCAAGCTGGGCCTGTACACCGTGTACTCGGCCTGGTGGTTCCTGCTGCTGATGGCCACGCTGGTGACGTCGACCACGCTGTGCATCCTGCGCAACGCGCCCAAGATGCTCAAGGACATGCGCAGCTGGCGCGAGAACGTGCGCGAGAATTCGCTGCTCAATTTCCACCACAAGATGCAGTGGCGCGCACCGCTGGCGCGCGCCGCGCTGGCGCAGCAGACCGCCGCCCGCCTGGCCGATTCCGGCTACAAGGTCAAGCTGGTGGACAAGGACAACGGCACGCTGGTGGCGGCCAAGCGCGGCGCGGCCAACAAGTTCGGCTACATCTTCGCGCACGCCGCCATCGTGGTCATCTGCATCGGCGGCCTGCTCGACTCGGACGTGCCGATCCGCCTGCAGGAATGGTTCCTCGGCAAAGTGCCGTTCAACGGCAGCGGCTTGATCTCGGCGGTGCCGGCGCAGAGCCGCCTGGGCCTGGGCAATCCCACCTTCCGCGGCAACACCATGATCCCGGAAGGCTCGACCAGCGACAGCGCCATCATCACCCGTCCCGACGGCGTCTTGATCCAGGACCTGCCGTTCACCATCAAGCTGAAAAAATTCAACATTGATTTTTACACCACCGGCATGCCCAAGCTGTTCGCCAGCGAGGTCGAGGTGCGCGACCACGCCAGCGGCGAGGTGGTCAAGGCCGTCATCGAGGTCAACAAGCCCTTGCTGTACAAGGGCCTGGCGATCTACCAGTCCAGTTTTGACGACGGCGGCAGCAAGCTCAAGCTGAGCGGCTACCCGATGGTCGGCAGCGGCACCGCCAAGTTCGACATCGCAGGCGAAGTCGGCAGCAGCACCGCCATGGGCGACGCCTACACGGTCGAGTGGTCGGGCTTCCGTCCGTTCAACGTCGAGAACCTGGCCGCCACGCAGGATGCGCGCGCCGTCACCAAGGGCAAGAGCCTGGAAGAGCAGTTCGCCAACAGCCTCGACAAGCACACCGGCTCGGCCGGCCGCAACGCCAACAACAAGGACCTGAAGAACGTCGGCCCCAGCGTGACCTACAAGCTGCGCGACAAGACCGGCCAGGCGCGCGAATACCAGAACTACATGCAGCCGGTGACGGTGGACGGCGCCACGGTGTTCCTGGCCGGCATGCGCGTCAACCCGTCCGACCCGTTCAGCTTCCTGCGCATCCCGGCCGACGACGCCCACAGCGTGACCGAATGGATGCGCCTGCGCGCCGCCCTCAACGATCCGGCCCTGCGCGCCGCCGCCGCCAAGCGCTACGCCGAGCGCGCCACGCCGCAGTCGCCCAACGGCGACGCGCTGCGCGGCCAATTGCAAGCCTCGGCCGAGAAGAGCCTGACCATCTTCGCCGGCAACGACAAGGCGGCCGGCTTCGTCGCCATCTCGCGCTTCCTGGAGAAGATCCCGGCCGCCGAGCAGGAGAAGGCCGCCGACGTCTTCATGAAGATCCTCAACGGCAGCCTGTGGGATCTGTGGCAGGCCGCGCGCGCCAAGGACGGCCTGGAGCCGGCCAGCGCCGACGAGGCCCACGCCCGCTTCCTGCAGCTGTCCACCAACGCCTTGTCGGACGCCTACTTCTACGGCGCCCCGGTCTACCTGCAGCTGGACGACTTCACCCAGGTCCAGGCCTCGGTGTTCCAGGTCACCCGTTCGCCGGGCAAAAAGGTGGTCTACCTGGGCTGCGTATTCCTGGTGCTGGGTGTATTCTCGATGTTTTACATCCGCGAACGCCGCCTGTGGGTATGGATCAAGGACGACGGCGCCGGCGCCGAGGCGCTGATGGCCATGAGCACCCAGCGCAAAACGCTGGACTTCGAGCGCGAGTTTGAAACTTTGAAAGAAAAGCTGCCGCAATCGGCGTAAGCTGGAACGGCCACGGAGAGAAATGATGGAACTGACGCAATCGACCCAAACCTATACCCAGGCGCCCGGCTACTTCAAGCGCCTGACCGCGTTCGACTGGGTGTTCGCGCTGGCGCTGCTGGCGGGCTCGCTGTACGGCCTGAACCGCTACGGCCATTACATGGACATTTACGAAAAAGGCATCCTGCTGGCCGCCGCGCCGGCGTTTGCCGCGCTGGGCTGGCACTGGAAGCCGGCGCGCTGGCTGATGCCGCTGGTGGCCCTGCTGGCGCTGGGCGCGATCGCCATGTACGCCGGTGAGCTGGACAACGGCACCAAGAAGTTCTGGCTGCGCATGATGTTGTCGAGCCAGTCCGCGATCCTGTGGATGAGCGTGATGTTCTGCCTGTCGACGCTGTTCTATGTGATCGGCTCGGCCGCGCGTTCCGAGTCGGCCTTCAGCATCGGCTCCAAGCTGTGCTGGGCCGCCGTCGTGCTGGGCCTGACCGGCATGATGGTGCGCTGGTACGAGTCCTACCTGATCGGCACCGACGTCGGCCACATTCCGGTGTCGAACCTGTATGAAGTGTTCATCCTGTTTTCGCTGATCACCGCGATGTTCTACCTGTACTTCGAGCAGCGCTACGCCACCCGCCAGCTGGGCGCCTTCGTCACGCTGGTGATCACCGCCGCGATCGGCTTCCTGTTCTGGTACACCACCTCGCGCGACGCCGCCGACATCCAGCCGCTGCTGCCGGCGCTGCAAAGCTGGTGGATGAAGATCCACGTGCCGGCCAACTTCATCGGCTATGGCAACTTCGCGCTGGCCGCGATGGTGGCGGCGGCCTACCTGCTGAAAACCTCGGGCCGCCTGGTGGACCGCCTGCCGTCGGAGGAGGTGCTGGACGACGTCATGTACAAGGCCATCTCGGCCGGCTTCGCCTTCTTCACCATCGCCACCATCCTCGGCGCGCTGTGGGCGGCCGAGGCGTGGGGCGGCTACTGGTCGTGGGATCCGAAGGAAACCTGGGCGCTGATCGTCTGGCTCAACTACGCGGCCTGGCTGCACATGCGCCTGATGACGGGCCTGCGCGGCCGTCCGGCGGCCTGGTGGGCGCTGGTGGGCCTGCTGGTGACCACCTTCGCCTTCCTGGGCGTGAACATGTTCCTGTCCGGCCTGCATTCCTACGGCAAGTTGTAAACGCAATGTGAACTTTTGACGCCCAAGATTAGTGTAAGGTTCAGGCTATAGCCGCGACCAAGTCTCAACCTTGCACAAATCTTTGGAGTCAGCATGCTGATCAAGCGTAGCCCCAACGGCATCGAGTTGCCGTTTTCATCAGAAATCACGCCGCGCGAAGTGTACGAATCGCGCCGCAACTTCATCAAGCAGATCGCCACCGGCGCCCTCGGCGGCGCCGCGCTGCTGGAGATGGCCAACCGCGAAGCGTTCGCGCAGGGCGTCAATCCCAAGCTGGCCGCCAGGCTCAATCCGTCCTACTCTGCGCTTGACAAGCACACGCCGTACAAGGATGCGACCAGCTACAACAACTTCTACGAATTCGGCACCGACAAGAGCGAACCGGCGATGTACGCCGGCACGCTGAAGACGCGGCCGTGGACGGTGTCCATCGAGGGCGAGGTCAACAAGCCGATGACGCTGGACATCGACGCGCTGCTGAAGCTGGCGCCGCTGGAAGAGCGCGTCTACCGCCTGCGCTGCGTGGAAGGGTGGTCGATGGTCATTCCATGGATCGGCTATTCGTTCTCCGAGATCATCAAGAAGGTCGAGCCGACCAGCAACGCCAAGTACGTGGAATTCATCTCGCTGGCCGACAAGAAGCAGATGCCGGGCGTGGGCAGCCGCGTGCTGCAATGGCCGTACACCGAAGGCTTGCGCATCGACGAGGCCAACCACCCGCTGGCCCTGCTCACGCTGGGCATGTACGGCGAAACGCTGGCCAACCAGAACGGCGCGCCGGTGCGCATGGCGCTGCCGTGGAAGTACGGCTTCAAGTCGGCCAAGTCCATCGTCAAGATCCGTTTTGTGAAAGAGCAGCCGCGCACGTCGTGGAACCTGTCGGCGCCGAGCGAGTACGGTTTCTATTCGAACGTCAATCCGGACGTGGACCACCCGCGCTGGTCGCAGGCGTCCGAGCGCCGCATCGGCGAGGACGGCTTCCTGGCCCGCAAGCGCAAGACGTTGATGTTCAACGGCTATGCCGACGTCGCGCCGCTGTATGCCGGCATGGACCTGAAGAAGTTCTTCTAAGCGTATGGCGTTCAATCCCACCGCCCGGCAGACCGGGCTGATCAAGGCTGCGCTGTTCGTGCTGGCGCTGGTGCCGCTGGCGCGCATGGTGTACCTGACCTTGACCGGGCAACTGGTCGAGCCGCTGGAATTCATCACGCGCGGCACCGGCGACTGGACCTTGTACTTCCTGTGCTTCACGCTGGCGGTGACGCCGCTGCGCAAGCTGAGCAAATGGAACTGGCTGATCAAGCTGCGCCGCATGATGGGGCTGTACATGTTCTTCTACGGCTTGCTGCACTTCATGACCTTCCTGTGGTTCGACCATTTCTTCGACGTGCAGGAGATGTGGAAGGATGTGCTGAAGCGGCCGTTCATCACGGTGGGTTTTATCGCCTTCGTGCTGCTGATTCCGCTGGCCGCGACCAGCACCAACGGCATGATCAAGCGGCTGGGCGGCAAGCGCTGGCAGTGGCTGCACCGGCTGATCTACGTGATCGCGCCGCTGGCCATCCTGCACTTCTGGTGGATGAAGGCGGGCAAGCACAACTTCACGCAGCCGATCATCTTCGGCCTGATCCTGGGCGCGCTGCTGCTGATGCGGGTGTATTGGGCGCGCGGCAAGGCGCTGTCGGCCGCGGCGGCACGCTAGCGCCCCTTTGAGCGCGCCCAACAGCGGCGCGCCCCGCCTCGCTACACTGGGCCGATGGCCAGCGAGGACGACACCGCATACAAGCAACTGTTCGCTTACCCGGAAATGGTGCGCGACCTGTTGCTGGGCTTTGTGCCTGGCGACTGGGTGCATCAACTGGACCTGGCCAGCCTCGAGCGCGTCAACGGTAGCTACGTCAGCGATGGCGGCCATCACCGCCACAGCGACATGGTCTGGCGCGTGCGATTGGCTGGCGAATGGATCTACATCTACCTGCTGCTCGAATTCCAATCCCGCTCCGATCACTGGATGGCGCTGCGCATGCAGGTCTACGTCGGATTGCTTTATCAAGACCTGATCAAGCGCCAAGAGGTGCCCGAGACTGGCCGTTTGCCGCCGGTATTCCCGTTGGTTCTCTATAACGGCAAACGCAGATGGAAAGCCAGTCTAAACCTTGCCGGCCTTATCACTGCTGTGCCGGCAGAAATCCAGCATTTGCAGCCTGCACAGAGCTATTTGCTCATAGACCAGCAGCGCCTTCCGGTTGCGGCGCTGGCAATGTTTGAGAATCTTGTTGCCACGGCATTTCGCATCGAGCGCTTGGCAACCGAACAGGACATTGCTGGCGAACTTGAAACATGGCGCCAACAGCCGGAGATGGCCCATCGCGTTAGCGCGCAGCAGGCGCTGGCGCGATGGGCGGCGGTTCGTTTGCAGCGCTTGGCGCGTGAGCGTATGATCAATTTACGTATCGTTTCGGAGGCCAAAACGATGAGCGTTCCATTTTTCGATAGTCTTGATGACGCGCTTCGTTACGAAGCTGAACTGTACGGTAACCGGCAACGCCTGAAGAAACTGCTTATCAAGCGCTTTGGTTCGCTGCCCAACAAGTTGAGTCGGCGGGTTGAGTCCGCGGAGATGGACCAACTGGACGTCTGGTTCGATCGACTACTTGAGGTTCACAGTATCCAGGAGATTTTCGCCGAAAGCGAACCCGCATGAAAAAAGCCGCCGGCGTTGACGCGGGCGGCTTTTGCTTGCGGGTGCGCAGGCTTACTTGATCAGCGATTCCAGCGCGTACAGGTCGGCCGGATTCTCGCGCTTGCGCACCACATGGCACACCTCGCCATCGACGATGATCTCCGCCGCGCGGCCGCGCGTGTTGTAGTTGGACGCCATCGTCATGCCGTAGGCGCCCGCGCTGTGCATCACCAGCAGGTCGCCGGCCTCCACCGCCAGCTCGCGGTCGCGCGCCAGCCAGTCGCCCGACTCGCAGATCGGTCCCACCACGTCATACGCCAGCGCGCCAGCCTTGCCCTGCACCACGGGCTGCATGTCCATCCACGCCTGGTACAGCGCCGGACGCGCCATGTCGTTCATCGCCGCATCGACCACGCAGAAATTCTTTTCCTCGCCGTGCTTGATGAACTCCACCTTGGTCAGCAGCACGCCGGTGTCGCCGACAATCGAACGGCCCGGCTCGAAGATCACCTTGATCGGCTTGCCGCCGTGGCGCTCCGCGCGCCACGCGTCCACGCGCGCGAACAGGCGGGCCAGGTAATCGCCCACCGGCACCGGCGGCGCTTCGCCCGCTTCGCCGTAGTTGATGCCGATGCCGCCGCCGATGTCCAGGTGGTGCAGCACGATGCCTTCGTCGCCCAGCTTGTCGATCAGCTCGATCAGGCGGTCCAGCGCTTCCAGCAGCGGCGCGTCGTCCAGCAGCTGCGAGCCGATGTGGCAGTCGATGCCGGCCACTTCCAGGTGCGGCAGCCTGGCGGCCGCGCGGTAGGTGTCGAGCGCGTCGTCGAAGGCCACGCCGAACTTGTTGGCCTTCAGGCCGGTCGCGATGTAGGGATGGGTCTTGGCGTCCACGTTGGGGTTGACGCGCAGCGATACGCGCGCGGTCTTGCCCATGGCACCGGCCACCTCGTTCAGGCGGTGCAGCTCGGGGATGGATTCGACGTTGAAGCACAGGATGTCGTGCGACAGCGCCAGGCGCATTTCGTCGACGCTCTTGCCGACGCCGGAGAAGATCACCTTGCGCGGATCGCCGCCGGCCGCCAGCACGCGCAGCAGCTCGCCGCCGGAGACGATGTCGAAGCCGGCCCCCTGGCGCGCCAGCAGGTCGAGGATGGCCAGGTTGGAGTTGGCCTTCATGGCGTAGCAGACCAGCGCGTCGCGGCCGGCGCAGGCGTCGGCGTAGGAGGCGAAGTTGGCCAGCAGCTGCGCCTTCGAGTACACATAGGTCGGGGTGCCGAACTGCGCGGCGATGGCGGCCAGCGAGGCGCCCTCGGCGTGCAGCACGCCATTTACATAGGAAAATTGCGACATAAGGATTATTGTTGAGGTGCTGGAGTGGATGGAACCGGGGCAGCTTCAGTGCTCTTGGCAGGCTTGGCCGGTGGAGCCTTGGGCAGGTACAGCGGGCCGGGTTGGCCGCAGCCGCTCAACAAGACGGTCAGGCACAGGGCGGTTGTGCCGCAAACGGTGCCGATAAATAAACGGAATGTGGACTTCACGATAAAATCACGGATTGACTATAGATACTGGAGTGTAGCATGGGCGAATCAGAATTCCTGGCGCAGGCCGAGGCCACCCTTAACGCCATCGAGGCCGCGCTGGACCGTCTGAACGACGAGGACATGACCGACGTCGAGTGCAGCCGCAGCGGCAATGTGCTGGAGATCGAGTTCATCGACAATGGATCCAAGATCATCGTCAACAGCCAGGCCGCGATGCAGGAGCTGTGGGTGGCCTCCCGCTCGGGCGGCTACCACTACAAGCAGAAGGACGGCAAGTGGCTCAACACCCGCGACGGCTCCGAGCTGTTCTACTCGCTGTCGGAGATGGTCAGCGCGCAGGGCGGCAGCCCGGTGGTGCTGGCGCCATGACGGGATCAGCGCTTGGCCGCGGCGCGGCACTGCGCGATATGCTTGTCCACCTTCGGGATGAACGTTTCCGGTTCGCACAGCGTGCCCGGAGGTGAAATCTTGCACAGGCCGGCAATCAGGAAATCGCTGAGCGCCCGGGCGCAGGCCGGATCGCGTTCCAGCTGCTCGCCGCTCCAGCTGCCGACAAACGCCTGCATGCGGGCCAGCGCCGGACCGAAGTAGGCGCGGTCCTTGTTCTCCACCGCCGCGTCCATCCGTGGCAGCTCGGCGTCCAGAAACGCTGCCGTCTCCGTGGCGAATTCGCGCTTGTCCGCCGCGCTGGCGGACAAGGCGGAGCACAAGACAATCAAAGAAAACCAAAACTTCATACAACTTCCTCAAATGGATGGTTAAAAAACCAAGGGGCCTTGCGGCCCCCTGGTTGTGTTCCGGCTTTCTTAGAACAACTCGTTCTTCACGGCGTCCTTGGCTTTTTCCTCGGCCGGCGTGCCGTGCGAGGCGCCGTCGATGTTGTGCACGCCGGTGCCCGGCGGATTCTCCGTGTAATAGTACTCGTCGCCCACCAGCATCACGCCTTCCGGCACCGCCCGCTCCTCGATCGGGATGTTCTTCAGGGCCTTCTGCATGTAGCCGATCCAGATCGGCAGCGCCAGGCCGCCGCCGGTTTCGCGGTTGCCCAGGTTCTTGGGCTGGTCGTAGCCGATCCAGGCGATGCCCACCAGGTGCGGCTGGTAGCCGGCGAACCAGGCGTCGATCGAATCGTTGGTGGTGCCGGTCTTGCCCGACAGGTCGGGACGCTTGAGCACCAGCGCCTTGGTCGCCGTGCCGAAGCGCACCACGTCTTTCAACATGCTGTCCATCAGGAAGGCGTTGCGCTCGTCGATGACGCGGTTCTTCTCGTCGCCGGCCTTGTCGGGATTGGCCTGCGACAGGATCTTGCCGTCGGCGTCGGTCACCTTGGAGATCAGGTAGGGGCTGACCTTGTAGCCGCCGTTGGCGAACACCGCGTAGGCGCCGGCCATCTGCAGCGGCGTGACGTTGCCCGCGCCCAGCGCCAAGGTCAGGTAGGGCGGGTTCTTGTCGGCGTCGAAGCCGAAGCGGGTGGTGTACTCCTGGCCGTACTTGGCGCCGATCTTGTGCAGGATGCGGATCGAGATCATGTTCTTGGACTTGGTCAGGCCGCGCCGCATGGTCATCGGGCCCTCGTACTTGCCGTCGTAGTTCTTCGGCTCCCAGGCCTGGCCGCCGGTCTGGCCGGCGTCGAACGAGATCGGCGCGTCGTTGATGATGGTGGCCGGCGACAGCCCGCGCTCGAGCGAGGCCGAGTAGATGAACGGCTTGAACGACGAGCCCGGCTGGCGCCAGGCCTGGGTCACGTGGTTGAACTTGCTGCGGTTGTAGTCGAAGCCGCCCACCATGGCCTTGATCGCGCCGTCGTGCGTGTCGGCCGCGACAAACGCCGATTCGATTTCCGGCAGCTGCGTCACTTGCCAATCCTTACCCTCCTGCATGACGCGGATCACCGCGCCGCGGCGGATGCGCTTGTTCGGCGCGGCCTTGTCGGACAGCCACGAGCGGCCCATCTCCAGCCCCGGCCCGCTGATCTTGATTTCCTCGCCGGTGGCGGTGACGGCGGTGATCAGCTGCGGCGTGGCGGCCAGCACCATGGCGGCCACGATGTCGTCGCTGTCCGGATGGTCGGCCAGCTCGGTCTCGATGGCGTCGTCCGCCTCTTCCTTGTTCTGCGGGATGTCGATGTAGGCTTCCGGGCCGCGATAGGCGTGGCGCTTCTCGTAGTCCATCACGCCCTTGCGCAGCGCCAGGTAGGCGGCGTCCTGGTCGGCCTTGGTGATGGTGGTGAACACGTTCAGGCCGCGGGTGTAGGTGTCTTCCTTGAACTGCTCGTACACCAGCTGGCGCGCCATCTCGGCCACGTACTCGGCGTGCACGCCGAACTCGCTGCTGTCGGTCTTGACCTTCAGCTGCTCGGCCTTGGCCTCCTCGAACTGCTTGTCGGTGATGTAGCCGAGCTCGTGCATGCGCTGCAGGATGTACTGCTGGCGGGTGCGCGCGCGCTTGGGGTTGACCACCGGGTTGTAGGCCGACGGCGCCTTCGGCAGGCCGGCCAGCATGGCGGCCTCGGCCACGCTGATGTCTTTCAGGTTCTTGCCGAAATAGATTTGCGCGGCCGACGAGAAACCATAGGCGCGCTGGCCCAGGTAGATCTGGTTCATGTAGACCTCGAGGATCTGGTCCTTGCTGAGGTTTTTCTCGATCTTCCAGGCCAGCAGCACCTCGTAGGCCTTGCGCTTGAGCGTCTGTTCGCTCGACAGGAAGAAGTTGCGCGCCACCTGCTGGGTGATGGTGGACGCGCCCTGCTTGGCGCCGCCGGTGGCGTTGTGGATGGTCGCGCGCAGGATGCCGGTGTAGTCGACGCCGCCGTGCTCGTAGAAGCGGTCGTCCTCGATGGCCAGCACGGCCTTCTTCATCACGTCGGGGATGTCCTTGATGCGCACCAGGTTGCGGCGCTCCTCGCCGAACTCGCCGATCAGCACGTTATCGGCCGAGAAGATGCGCAGCGGCATTTTCGGACGGTAGTCGGTCAGCGTGTCGAGTTCGGGCAGGTTGGGGTAGGCCATCGCCAGCCCGAACACCACCAGCAGCAGGCCCACCAGCCCGAGGCCGACCACGGACAGGCCGGCCAGCAGGAAGAAGCGGGTGGCGGGTTTGGCCGCCGGTTTGCCCGCCGTATTCGAAGGTGGCGGGGCCGAATTGGAAGAAGAAGCCATGCAGTGCGATCTCTCAGTTATGTTTGCGGGCCATTATAAGCGAGGCAAGGGTCGCGGCGCGCACTGCCCGTAGACAGGAATCTTTACCCGTAAGCAACAAAACAACTGAGTTGTTTTTGCGGCCAGATAGTGGCGGAAAAGTGTGGCGAAACGCTCACACCAGGTCAATTGTGCACAATAGAAATACCTTTACACTTATATAGGCAGGATTTAATGTGTGGTCATAGATAAGCAGTCTAAACGCTGGTTTTCAAACGAGTTCCTAAATGCACACTGTTCGAATGTTGATTCGGCGGCAAAGAAATCCAGGCGCCAGCCGTGGCGCCGGGAGACTCGTATGATCGATATCAAGACCCTGCTGGGGCAGGGCAATCCGCCGCTGGTGGGCATCGACATCAGCACCTCCAGCGTGCGCCTGGTCGAGCTGGCGCAGGGTGGCAAGGGCGAGTACCGGCTGGAACGCTACGCCGCCGAGCCGCTGCCGCGCGGCGCCGTGGTCGACGGCAATATCGAGAACATGGACCAGGTGGTCGACGCGGTGCGCCGGGTCTGGAAGAAGAGCGGTACCCGCACCAGGCTGGTGGCGCTGGGCATGCCGCCCGCTTCCGTCATCACCAAGAAAATCATCCTGCCGGCCGGCATGTCGGAAGACCAGCTGGAAGTGCAGGTCGAATCCGAGGCCAGCCAGTACATCCCGTTCGCGCTGGACGAGGTCAGCCTGGACTTCGACGTCATCGGCCCGGCCGCCAACTCGGCCGAGGACATCGAGGTCATGCTGGCCGCCTCGCGCCGCGAGAAGGTCGAGGACCGGGTCGCCATCGCCGAGGCGTCCGGCCTGAAGGCCACCGTGATGGACATCGAATCCTACGCCGCCCGCGCCGCGCTGGACCGCGTGACCGCCCAGCTGCCCGAGGCCGGCGCCGGCCAGGTGGTGGCGCTGTTCCAGATCGGCGCCCAGGTCACGCACATCTCGGTGATGCTGGACGGCGCCACCGTCTACGAGCGCGAGCAGCCCTTCGGCGGCAACGCGCTGACCCAGGACATCGTGCGCACCTTCGGCCTGAGCTACGACGAGGCCGAGGCCCGCAAGAAATCCGGCGACCTGCCCGACAGCTACCAGGCCGAGCTGCTGACGCCGTTCCTGGAAAGCGCCGCGCTGGAAGTGACGCGCGCCATCCAGTTCTTCTACACCTCGACGCCGTACACGCGGGTCGACCAGCTGTTCCTGGCCGGCGGCTGCGCGCTGCTGCCGGGCTTGCTGGAAATGGTGGCCAGCCGCACGCGGATTTCCAGCGCCGTGATCTCGCCGTTCAAGGGCATGCAGCTGGGCGGCTCGGTGCGCGAGTCGCAGCTGCGCAGCGACGCCCCGGCCTACCTGGTCGCCTGCGGCCTGGCGCTGCGGAGGTTTGGCTGATGATCAAGATTAACCTGCTGCCGCACCGCGAGGAAAAGCGCAAGCAAAAGAAGGCCGCCTTCTACGCGCTGCTGGCGCTGGGCGCCATTGTCGGCGTCGGCGTGGTGCTGCTGGTGGGCGGCTACAACGCCCGCGCGATCTCCATCCAGAACGAACGCAACCAGGTGATCAA
Source organism: Duganella vulcania (assembly GCF_009857655.1). Taxonomy (NCBI): domain Bacteria; kingdom Pseudomonadati; phylum Pseudomonadota; class Betaproteobacteria; order Burkholderiales; family Oxalobacteraceae; genus Duganella; species Duganella vulcania. Next base: position 55,581 of record NZ_WWCX01000024.1, on the reverse strand, counting down.
GACCGCCATCACCGGCCTCGACAAGAAGATCGCCGAGATCGCCACGCTGAAGCAGGAAATCGAGGCGCTCAAGGCGCGCCAGCAGGCGGTGGAGGATTTGCAGGGCGACCGCAACCAGCCGGTCTACCTGCTGGACGAACTGGTCAAGCAGATCCCGGCCGGTGTCTACCTCAAGGGCTTCAAGCAGGAGGGCCAGAAGGTGGCCATCGGCGGCTATGCGCAATCGCAGGAGCGGGTGTCCGAATTGCTGGGCAACCTGGCCGGCGTGTCGCCGTGGCTGGAGCGGCCTGAGCTGATCGAGGTGAAGTCCACCGGCCTGGGCCAGGGCAAGACCGCCAAGAAGGTGGTGGAGTTCAACCTGTCGGTCACCATCAAGCGTCCGCGCGACAAGGACGCGGCCGCCACCGGCGCCAAGGGCAAGGGCGGCGCCCCGGCCAAGAACCAGGAGCGCGGATAACATGGCCAAGCTCGATCTGAACGCGCTCGGCGCGCAATTCGCCGACCAGTTCCGCAATCTCGGCGGACGCCATCCGGGCCAGTGGCCGCTGGCGCCGCGCGTGCTGTGCAGCGTGGGCGTGATGGCGGCGGTGGTGGCGGCCGGCTACTTCGGCTACTGGAGCTCGCAGTTCGAGGAGCAGGACGCCGGCGCCCAGGCCGAGCTCAAGCTGCGCGACGAGTACAAGTTCAAGACCTCGCAGGCGGTCAACCTGGAGGCGCTGCGGGCGCAGAAGGCGCAGGTCGACCAGTATGTGGACCGGCTCCAGAAGCAGCTGCCGAGCAAGGCCGAGATGGACGCGCTGCTCAAGGACATCGGCCGCGCCGGCACCGGCAGCGGCCTGCAGTTCGAGTCGTTCAAGCCGGCCCAGGTGGTGGTCAAGGATTACTACGCCGAGCTGCCGATCGACATCAAGGTCACCGGCAGCTACCACGACATCGGCGCCTTCGCCGGCAACATGGCCAACCTGTCGCGCATCGTCACGCTCAACAACATGAGCCTGAACGCCGGCAAGGACGGCGTGCTGACCCTGGAGGCGGTGGTCAAGACCTTCCGCTACCTGGATCCGGAGGAGGTCAGCGCGCAGCGCAAGGCCGCCGCCGACAAGAAGAAGGCGGCGAAAAAATCATGAGAACCCTGATCCCGTTCATGCTGCTGGCGCCCTTGCTGGCGCTGCTGTCCGGCTGCGGCGACAGCGATGTGCAGGAGGTGCGCGCGTGGATGAAGCAGGTCGACGCCCAGGCCAAGGTGGCGGTGCCGCCGCTGGCCGAGCCCAAGACCTTCATTCCCTTCGCCTACGCCCAGGCCGACGCCATCGATCCCTTCAACCCCAACAAGCTGCTCGCCGAGCTGGCCAAGGCCTCGGCCAAGGGCGCCAACGGCATCCGGCCGGACCTGGACCGGCGCAAGGAATTGCTGGAGAGCTTCCCGCTCGACACCGTCAAGATGGTCGGCACGGTGCAGCAGAAGGGCGTGCTGTACGCGCTGCTGCAGGTGGACCGCGGCCTGTACCACGTGGTGGCGGGCCAGCACGTGGGCCAGAACTTCGGCCTGATCACCGCCATCACCGACGACAGCGTCAGCGTCAAGGAAATCGTACAGGATGCGGGCGGCGACTGGGTCGAACGCATGTCCAAGTTGGAACTGCAGGAAAGCAAGGAGAACACCAAATGACCGCTCACATCACGCCCCGGCGCGCCCTGGCCGTCGCCAGCTGGATGCCGGTGCTCGCTTTCGCCCTCGCCATGCAGCTGCCCGCCGCCGCGCGCGCCCAGAACGCGCCGGAAGCGGCCGCGCCCGCGCCTGCCGCCAACGCCATCGAGGCCATCACCGCCAACCAGCAGGGCTCGAACGTGATCGTCAAGATCGCGCTGAGGAACCCGCCGGCCAAGCTGCCGATCGGCTTCGCCATCACCAATCCGCCGCGCATCGCGCTGGACTTCGGCGCCACCGCCAACGCCACCGGCAAGACCGTGCAGGACCTGAACCTGGGCGAGCTGCGCGGCTTGAACGTGGTGCAGGCCGGCGAACGTTCGCGGCTGGTGTTCAACCTCAAGCGCAGCCTGAACTACGCCACCGCCATCGACGGCAACGCCGTCATCCTGACCATCGACGGCTCCGGCGGCCTGGCCCAGGCGGTCGACGCCAAAGGCCTGCCGGTCGCCGCCACTGCGCCGCCGGCGCCGGCCGCGCGCCAACTGTTGCGCGACATGGACTTCCGCCGCGGCGCCAACGGCGAGGGCCGGGTGGTGGTCGACCTGCCCAACAGCCAGGTGGCGGTCGACGTGCGCCAGACCCCGACCGGCGTGGTGGTGGACTTCCTCAAGACCGGCGTGCCGGAAAGCCTGCGCCGCCGGCTCGACGTGAGCGACTTCGGCACGCCGGTGGCGCTGGTCACCACCGTGCCGCAGGGCGACAACACGCGCATGACCATCGAGGCGCGCGGCCTGTGGGAACAGACCGTCTACCAGAGCGACACCCAGCTGGTGATCGACGTCAAGCCGATCAAGGAAGACCCGAACAAGCTGACCCAGGGCACCCAGGGCTACCGCGGCGAGAAGCTGTCGTTCAACTTCCAGAACGTCGAGGTGCGCGCGGCGCTGCAGGCGATCGCCGACATCTCGGGCCTGAACATCATCACCAGCGACAGCGTCGCCGGCAACCTGACCCTGCGCCTGAAGGAAGTGCCATGGGACCAGGCGCTGGACGTGGTGCTGCAGGCCAAGGGCCTGGACATGCGCAAGAACGGCTCGGTGCTGTGGATCGCGCCCAAGGAGGAACTGCTGACCAAGGAAAAACTGGAGCTGGAGCAGCGCGCCCAGATCGCCGACCTCGAGCCGTTGAAGTCCGAGATCTTCCAGCTGAACTACCAGAAGGCCGACGCCTTCAAGACCGTGTTCGGGCTGGAGGGCGGCGGCGACAGCAAGAACCGCATCCTGTCCAAGCGCGGCAGCGCCATCATCGAGCCGCGCACCAACCAGCTGTTCATCACCGACATCGCCTCCAAGCTGGAGGACGTGCGCAAGCTGATCGCCAAGACCGACATCGCCTCCAAGCAGGTGCTGATCGAGGCCCGCATCGTCGAGGCCAGCGACACCTTCACCCGCAACCTCGGCGCCAAGCTGGGCTTTGCCGACCTGCGCACCCAGCGCGGCGGCGACTCCGGCTACCAGCTCGGCACCAGCAACACCCGCGTGGCGATCGGCGGCAACATCACCGGCGTGGGCGAGGTGACCGGCCAGATCAAGGCCACCGACGCCAGCTTCGGCAACAGCCAGTTCATCAACCTGCCGGCCGGCGCCATCAACGGCGCCCAGGCCGGCAACCTGGCGGTCAGCCTGTTCTCGTCGGCCGCCAACCGCTTCCTCAACCTGGAACTGTCCGCGCTGGAGGCCGACGGCACCGGCAAGATCATCTCCAGCCCGCGCGTCATCACCGCCGACAAGGCCATCGCGCTGATCGAGCAGGGCATCGAGCTGCCCTACCAGGTGGCCACCAGCAGCGGCGCCACCTCGATCATGTTCCGCAAGGCCAACCTGCGGCTGGAGGTGACGCCGCAGATCACGCCGGACGGCAACGTCGTCATCGATGTCGACGTCAACAAGGACAGCGTCGGCCAGGAAACCCGCGCCGGCTTCGCCATCGACACCAAGCACGTCAAGACCCAGGTCATGGTCGAGAACGGCGGCACGGTGGTGCTGGGCGGGATCTACCAGCAGACCGAGCGCAACACCACCGACAAGGTGCCGCTGCTGGGCGACGTGCCGGTGCTGGGCTATCTGTTCCGCAGCAACAGCCGCACCAACGACAAGACGGAATTGCTGGTCTTTATCACGCCGAAGATCGTCGCCGAGCGCTTGTCGACGCGCTAGGCCGCAGCACCGCAGCACCGCATTGCAGGCTCACTTCACGAACACTATGGGAACTCGCATCATGAAAAAAATCACCGGATGGCTGGCCATGCTGGCATGCGCCAGTGTCTTGTCCGCTTGTGGCGGCGGCGGCGGTTCGGCCGGCGCCAACAGCAATGGCGTGGCGCCGTCCAAGGCGGCCAGCGTGGTGCTGACGGCCAGCGCGACCACCATCGCCTCGTCCGGCCTGGACGGCACCGAGGTGACCCTGACGGCCATCGTGCGCGACGCCGGCGGCAACGCGCTGCCGAACGAGACGGTCAACTTCACGGCCAGTTCCGGCACCGTCAGCAGCACCAACCGCGTGACCAACGCCTCCGGCCAGGTGGTCGAGAAGCTCAGCGTGAAGGGCGACGCCACGCCGCGCACCATCACCATCAGCGCCAGCGCCGCCAACGGCGCGGTCAAGTCGAGCGAACTGTCGGTGGCGGTGATCACCGCCGTGCCGAGCCTGACGCTGACCACCGATTCCGGCACGCTGGCCTCGGTCGGCACCGCCGGCAACGAGGTCAACGTCGTGGCCCTGGTGCGCGATTCCAACAACACCGTGATGTCCGGCGTGACGGTCGACCTCAAGGCCGACTCGGGCAGCCTGTCGCTGACCAACCGCGTCTCCAACGCCCAGGGCATCGTGACCGAGAAGCTGGGCACCGGCGGCGACCCGACCTCGCGCGCGATCAAGATCACGGCCTCGGCGCCGGGCGCGGCGCCGGTGACGGCCATCGTCAACGTGGCCGGCAACAAGCTGACCATCAACGCCCAGCCGACCATCAACGTCGGCGCCAGCGCCGACGTCACGGTCAAGCTGGTCGACTCGGCCGGCAATGGCCTGAGCGGCAAGGCCGTGACCTTCAGCTCCAACTCCAACGGGCTGACCGTCAAGGGCGGCGGCGCGGCCGTGACCAATTCGGCCGGCCAGCTGGTGCTGAGCTACACCGCCGGCAGCGGCAGCAGCGACCTGATCACCGTCAAGGCGGCGGGCGAGACGAACTCGGTTGCCATCGCGATCAATTCGTCGAGCTTCGCGGTCAAGGTGCTGGACGCCGGCGGCAACCCCGAAACCTCGGCCTTCATCGGCGGCTGCCAGCAGGTGGCGGTCACCGGCGGGCCGGCCGGCAGCGTCACCATCAGCAGCTCGCGCGGCGTGGTGTACAGCGATCCGGCCTGCACCTCGCCGCTCAGCACCACGCTGCCGCTGGCCGGCGGCAACGCCACCGCCTACGTCAACGCGACCGGCCCCGGCGTGGCCACCATCACCGCCGCCGCCACCGGCGGCCTGACCACCCAGACCGACCTGGAGTTCGTGGCGCCGCTGACCAACACCGCCACCGTCACGATACAGGCGGACCCCGCGGTGATCGGCGTCAACAGCCCCGGCAGCACCAGCCAGCAGTCGACGCTGCGCGCCGTGGTGCGCGACGGCACGGTGCAGAACAACGTGGTCAAGAACGCCACCGTGGCCTTCTCCATCCAGTCCGATGTGACCGCCGGTACGCTGACCCAGCCTTCGGTGGTCATCACCGGCGCCGACGGCGCCGCCACGGTCAGCTTCATCGCCGGCGCCAATCCATCGGCGCTGAACGGCGTGAAGATCCAGGCCAAGATCATCGGCGGTTCCGGCGCCAGCGCCGTCGCCATCCTGACGGTGGCGCAGAAGTCGCTGTTCATCAGCGCCGGCACCGGCAGCACGGTGGGGCAGAGCGGCACGGCGGCCTACCAGCTCGATTACGTGGTGCTGGTCACCGATGCGGCCGGCAACGCGGTTTCCGGCGTCAAGCTGACCGCCTCGGTGCTGCCGGTCACCTACTTCAAGGGCTTCTTGCGGTACACGCTGCCGCTGGGCCCGTGGGAGCCGGTGCAGCACGTGTCCTGCCCGAACGAGGACATCAACCGCGACGGTATCCTCGACGCGGGCGAGGACTTGAACGGCAACGGCGTGCTCGATCCGGGCATCCCGGTGAGCGTGACCACCAACATCACCACCGACGCCAAGGGCCAGGCCATCGTCTCGCTGGTGTACCCGCGCGACCGCGCCAACTGGCTCGATTTGAACCTGACCGTGCGCGGCCAGGCAAATGGCACCGAGTCCAGCTACACAGGTCTGGTACACTTGCCGGGTTTGGCCGCCGATTTCGCGACCCAGGCAATTTCGCCTCCGGGCGTATCCAGCCCTTATGGGATATCAACCTTATGTAGTAACCCGAATTAACCCGGACTGTTCATGCCTAATGTGTTTCTAGTCGGCCTGATGGGGGCAGGAAAAACCACCATCGGCCGCATCCTGGCCCGCAAGCTGGGTTTGCGTTTCATCGACTCCGACCACGAGATCGAGGCCCGCACCGGCGCCTCGATCCCTTGGATCTTCGAAATCGAAGGCGAGCAGAGCTTCCGCCGGCGGGAGGCCGACGTCATCCGCGAGCTGACCGCGCAGCAGGACCTGGTGCTGGCCACCGGCGGCGGCGCCATCCTCAACGCGGACAGCCGCGCCTACCTGCAGTCGCGCGGCACCGTCATCTACCTGCGCGCCACCGTCAACAGCATCCTGCAGCGCACCGCGCACGACAAGAACCGGCCGCTGCTGCAGACCGCCGATCCGCGCAAGAAACTCGAGGAATTGATGGCGGTGCGCGATCCCCTGTACATGGAAATCGCCGATATCGTCATCGATACCGGGCGACCTAACGTACAATCGATGGTTCAATCCATCCTGACCCAGCTGGAGACCCGCGCCTGCGAGGCCTCGCCCAACTGCGTCACACAAGCCGAACCAACGATGAACGAACAATCCACCATCCTGTTAAACGTCGAGCTGGGCGAGCGCAGCTATCCCATCTCGATCGGCCCGGCGCTGCTGCAAGACAGCGCGCTGCTGGCGCGTCACGTCCACGGCGACAAGGTCGCCATCGTCACCAACACCACCATCGCGCCGCTGTACCTGGAGCGGGTCGAGGCCGGCCTGCGCCAGGCCGGCAAGCAGGTCACGTCGATCGTGCTGCCGGACGGCGAGGAATACAAGAACTGGTCCAGCCTGATGCAGATCTTCGACGCGCTGCTGGCCGCCAAGGCCGACCGCAAGACCACGCTGATCGCGCTGGGCGGCGGCGTCATCGGCGACCTGACCGGCTACGCGGCCGCCAGCTACATGCGCGGCGTCGACTTCATCCAGGTGCCGACCACCTTGCTGTCGCAGGTCGATTCCTCGGTGGGCGGCAAGACCGGCATCAACCACCCGCTGGGCAAGAACATGATCGGCGCCTTCCACCAGCCGCGCGCGGTGATCGCCGACACGGCCACGCTGGAAACCCTGCCGGCGCGCGAGCTGTCGGCCGGCCTGGCCGAGGTGATCAAGCACGGCGCCATCATCGACGCCGCCTTCTTCGACTGGATCGAGGCCAACATCGGCAAGCTGATGGCGCGCGACAAGGGCGCGCTGGCCTACGCCATCGCCCGCTCGTGCGAGATCAAGGCCGACGTGGTGCGCCAGGATGAACGCGAAGGCGGCCTGCGCGCCATCCTGAACTTCGGCCACACCTTCGGCCACGCTATCGAGAACGGCCTGGGCTACGGCGAATGGCTGCACGGCGAGGCGGTCGGCTGCGGCATGGTGATGGCGGCCGACCTGTCGCACCGCATGGGCCTGGTCGACGCAGCCACCGTGGCGCGCATGCGCGCGCTGGTGGCGGCGGCCGGCCTGCCGGTCAAGGCGCCCGACCTGGGCGTGGCGCGCTGGCTGGAGCTGATGGAGGTCGACAAGAAGAACGAGGGCGGCGCCATCAAGTTCATCCTGATCAAGCCGCTGGGCGCGCCAAGCATCACCAACGCGCCGCAGGAGCTGCTGCTGGCCACGCTGGCCGCCTGCGTTTAAGCGGAGGCCGCCATGCTGCCCGACGAATTCCTCGCCCCGTACGCGGCCCATTCGGCGGGCGGCGTGGGGCGCCGCTTTGAAGAGACCGCGCACGCCTCGCGCAGCCAGTTCCAGCGCGACCGCGACCGCATCATCCATTCCTCCGCCTTCCGCCGGCTGGAGTACAAGACCCAGGTGTTCCTCAACCACGAGGGCGACCTGTTCCGCACCCGGCTGACGCACAGCCTGGAGGTGGCGCAGATCGGCCGCTCGCTGGCGCGCAACCTGCGGCTGAACGAGGACCTGGTGGAGGCCATCTCGCTGGCGCACGACCTGGGCCACACGCCGTTCGGCCACGTCGGCCAGGACGTGCTCAACGAATGCATGCAGGAGCACGGCGGCTTCGAGCACAACCTGCAGAGCCTGCGCGTGGTGGACGAGCTGGAAGAACACTACGGCGCCTACAACGGCCTGAACCTGATGTTCGAGACGCGCGAGGGCATCCTCAAGCACTGCTCGCTGAACAATGCGCGCTTGCTGGGGCCGGTGGCGCAGCGCTTCATCGACCGCACGCAGCCGTCGCTGGAGGCGCAGCTGACCAACCTCGCCGACGAGATCGCCTACAACAGCCACGATATCGACGACGGCCTGCGTTCGGGGCTGATCAGCATCGAGCAGCTGGAGCAGGTGGACTTCTTTGCGCGGCTGTGGCGTGACGTGCAGCAGACTTTCCCCGGCCTGTCGGGACGGCGCGCGATCTACGAGACCTTGCGCCGGCTGATCACGGCGCTGGCCGACGATCTGATCGTCACCTCCAGCGCGCTGCTGGCCGATGCCGCGCCGAAGAGCCTGGACGATGTGCGGGCATCGCCGCCGCTGATTCGTTTTTCCGATCCGATGCGCAAGGACGCGACCGAGCTCAAGCGCTTCCTGCGGGAGAATCTGTACCGTCACTACAAGGTCAACCGGATGCGGGTGAAGGCCAGCCGCATCGTGCGCGAGCTGTACCACGCCTTCATGGCCGAGCCGGTGCTGCTGCCGCCGGACTATCAGGAGAAATCGGGCGACGTCGGCAAGCAGGCGCGCAAGATCGCCGACTACATCGCCGGCATGACCGACCGCTACGCCATCCGCGAACACCGCCGCCTGTTCTCGCTCGAGGAGCTTTGAGTGGGCTCAATCGTGCGCTCTTGAGCATCAACGATGTCCGGCGCATGATGGATAGATGGACGAGCAAATCACACAACTGGATCGGCGGCTGACCTCTGTTGAGGTTGAGGTCGCTTCGCTCGTGGCGGAGGGAGCGGCCACGCGTTCGCAGTATGCCACCAAGGAAGACCTGGCCAAGCTGGAGGCCAGAGTGGCCATTATCCAGTCCAACTACGCGACCAAGGAAGACCTGGCTGCGCTGGACAACAAGCTCAGCGGCAAAATTGCTTCGCTTGAAGGCAAGGTTAGCGGCGACATCGCTGCGCTCGATCGCAAGGTTAGCGGCGACATCGCGGCCCTCGATAGCAAGCAGAGCGGGGAAATTTCGGCCTTGCGCTTACAAGTGGCCGAACTGGAGATTCGTATGGTGCGCTGGCTGGTCGCCACCGGCATCGCCATTTCCAGCGTGGTGGTGGCGGCTCTTAAACTCTGGCCCTAGAACATCCTTTGCTGTGCGGCCTTGCTGTCGCCTACCAACTCCAATAGCAGTTTCTTGATCGGCGCCGGCAGCGGGGCGTCGGGGATTTTGGCGGCGTCGTACCAGACGTGGCCGGACTCGGCGGCCATCGCCTGCCGCCGCGCCAAGGTCACGCGGTAGGGCGCGATGTGCAGCTTGTAGTGCGTGAACACGTGCGTCACCGTCGACAGCCGCTCGTGCGATTCCATCTCGCCGAACTTGCCCACGGCTAGCATCAGCGCGTCGTCGCTGGCCGCCTCCACCTCGTCATTCTCCGCCAGCAGATGGCCGTCCAGTTCCGGCAGCGACAACAAACCGCCCCATATCCCGCTTGGCGGACGCTGTTCCAGCAACACCTGGCCACCGTCGATAATCGCCAGCATCACCGCATGTTTTTCCGGGCTGGCCTTCTTCGGCTTGCGCACCGGCAGATCCTTGGTGCGGTTGGTCGCATAGGCCACGCAGCGCGCCTGCATCGGACAACGCTCGCACGACGGACTGCTGCGCGTGCACAGCGTTGCCCCCATGTCCATCAAGCCCTGCGTGTACGACTCGATGCCTTGCTCCGGCAGCAGCGCCTCGGCGCGGCGCCACATCGCCTCCTCGGTCTTGCGCTCGCCGGGATACGTGTCGATGCCGAACACGCGGGCGAACACCCGCTTGACGTTGCCGTCCATGATGGCCGCCCGCGTGCCGCTGGAAAACGCCGAGATCGCCGCCGCCGTCGAACGGCCTATGCCCGGCAACTCCGCCAGCAACAACGGATCGGACGGAAACACGCCGTCATACTCCGCCACCACGCGCTGCGCACACTTGTGCAGGTTGCGCGCCCGTGTGTAGTAGCCCAGGCCGCTCCACTGCGCCATCACATCCTCGACCGGCGCCGCGGCCAAATCGCGCAGCGTGGGGAAGCGCTCCAGGAAGCGCGCGTAATAACCCAGCACCGCCGACACCTGCGTCTGCTGCAACATGATTTCCGACAGCCAGATCAGATACGCGTCGCGCGTATTCTGCCAAGGCAGCACATGGCGCCCATGCACTTTTTGCCAGCCGATCAGATCGGCCGAGAAACTGGGATCCGCAAAATTCTCTACTTCGACAACCTTCATTCTGTTCCTGTACCTTAAGCGGCGGCGTCCAGCGCCACGAATTCCGCGTTGATGGCGATGCTGATCTGCCCCGCCAATTCATTGAGCCGCGCCTTCTGCTCCTCCAGCTCCTGCTGGCTGCCCTCGAACGCGTCGATTTTCTGCTCCAGGCTGTCGGTCGCATCGTGGATGCGCTGGATCGACGCCAGCCGGTGTTTCAACTGATCCTTGTGCTGGCGGATCTGCGCCTCCAGCGGCGCCATGATCACCTTCAGCCACGCCTCCGCATCGTTGTTGGCGGCGCGGAAGCAGCCGCGCACGCGCGAGGCGATGGTATCGAAGAACTTCTCCATCAGCACCACGCGGCTGGTGGTCAGCAAGGTCGCCGTGCCGAACTGCTTGTAGTAGATCGCCTCGATGGACGCGATCTCGTCGCGGTAGTGGTCCAGCGAAAACGGCATCGGCAGCGCCAGCGTCAGCCCGTGCTCGTTGGAGAAGCGGCGGTACATCACGCCCATCATCTCGCTGATCTCCAGCGTCTTGTGGCCGGCCGCGTCCAGGCTGGCGCGGATACGTTCGAAATAGTTGCGCACCGCCTCGCGCACGCCCATGAAGAAGCGGCTGCGCTGCATCTCCTCGCGCACCTGCTCGATGTCGTCGCGCACGATGTCCATGCCCATGCAGGTGTACAGCTCGGTCGACAGCCGCGTGAACACGGCGCGCGTGGCCTGCAGCTTGAACAGGCTGGCGTCGAATTCCTTTTTCTCGACGTCGATGCGGCGCATCATGTGGGCGATCACGCTCTGGTTCTTGCCGCGCAGGCTCTTGAGTTCGTGCAGCTGCTCGACGATGCCGCGGTTGCGCGCGTTTACCATCGCCAGCTGCGCCGTGCTCAGCGCCTGCAAGTCCTCGCCCAATTGCTTGCGCACGATGTCCTTCTTGGCCGGGATCAGTTCGTTGAACAGCGCGTCTTCAAGCGCCTGCAAGCGGCTGCGCTCCAGCAGCGCCGCGTCCTGCGTGATCTTGCCCACCAGCGCCTTTTGCGCCGACACCGGAAACACCTGGCGCGGCTCCAGCGCCAGCACGTGCGCCACGTTGGCCTGCTGGCGCTCGATCTCGAGGTTGACCTCGGCCTCGCTGCGCAGCTCGTCCCACATGCTGTCGATCTTGTTGAGCACCACCAGCCGGCCCGCGCCGGCGCCGATGTGGTTGCGCCAGACTTCGATGTCGCTCTTGGTCACGCCGGTGTCGGCCGCCAGGATGAACAGCACCGCGTGCGCGTTCGGGATCAGGTTCAGCGTCAGCTCGGGCTCGGTGCCGATCGCGTTCAGGCCGGGCGTGTCGAGGATCACCAGGCCCTGCTTCAACAGCGGATGCGGGAAGTTGATGATCGCATGGCGCCACAGCGAAATCTCCACCATGCCGGCCTCGTCCAGCGTGACCGGCATGTCGGGATCGTCCTCGTCGTACAGGCCGTAGCGCTTGGCTTCTTCCACCGGCACATGGCGCGTCATGCTGACCTGCTTGAACACCTCGTGCATGTCGGCGCCCGCGTCCAGGTTCAACGGCAGCACGGTCCAGGCGGCCGGCTGGTCGCGGTAGTCGCTGGTGGACAGGTTCTCGGCCCGCGTCTCGATCGGCAGCAGGCGGATCGACGGCGCGAAGCTGGCGTCGTACATCAGCTCGGTCGGGCACATGGTGGTGCGGCCGGCGGCGGACGGCAGGATGCGCTGGCCGTAGTCGGCGAAGAAAATCGCATTGATCAATTCCGATTTGCCGCGCGAGAATTCGGCGACGAAGGCCACCGACAATTTATCGTCGGCCAGCCGCGCCAGCGCGCGCACGATGCGCTGGTCGGTGGCGGCGTCGGTCAGGGACGCGCCGGCCACCCACGCTTGATAATTTTTCAACGCGGTGACGACGCCCTGCCTCCAGGCGCTGTACTGTTCGAAATCCCTGACCATCATGTTCCACCCTTATTTTTGGCAATTCACACAGTAGAACGTGGACCGTTGGCCTTGCTTGATCTGGCGTATCGGCGCCGCGCACACCTTGCAGGGGACACCCGCACGATCATAGACGAAATAAGTCTGCTGAAAATACCCGGACTGACCGTTGACGCTAATAAAATCGCGCAGCGTGCTGCCGCCCTGGACGATGGCTTCGGCCAGGATCTCGCGCACGGCCTGGGCCAGCTTCTCGTAGCGGGCCAGGCTGATGCGCCTGGCCGGCGTCTTCGGGTTGATGCCGGCGCGGAACAAGCTTTCCGATGCATAAATATTGCCGACGCCGACCACGATGTCCCCGGCCAGCAGCACCTGCTTGACGGGCGCGCTGCGCTGCCGGGTTTGATCGTACAGCAATTTGCCGGTGAAGCCCGCCTCCAAGGGCTCCACGCCCAGTTCGCGCAGCAGCGTGTGGTGCTCCAGCAGGCCGTCCGCGTGGTCGTGCCACAGCACGGCGCCGAAGCGGCGCGGGTCCTTCATGCGCAGCACTTGCAGGCCGTCCGGGGTCTCGACCACGAGGTCGAAATGATCATGTTTTTCCGGGACTATCCCGTCCGGCATGATGCGCAGGTGGCCCGACATGCCGAGGTGGATGATCAGCGTGCCATGGTCGAAATGCAGCAGCAGGTATTTGCCGCGGCGGCCGGTGCGCAGCACCTGGTGGCCGGCCAGCAGCTGCGGCAGCTGCGCGGGAAACGGCCAGCGCAGGCCCTCGCGGCGCAGCACCACCTGATGCACGGTGCGTCCCTCGATATGCGGCGCGACCCCGCGCCGGGTGACTTCAACTTCTGGTAATTCTGGCATCTGGATGGATAAGAGTCGAAATAATGGGGCTTGCACTCTGGCTGCGGCGGAATATTTGGTTACACTAGTCAAAAGACGAAATCGGAGCGTTGAGCGTAAAATCCGGTTGCCTCAGTACCTTTTGCCGACTTGCCAGGATCTTCCCTTGAAAAACGCTTTCGCCATTGTAACCCTCTCTGCCTTGCTGTCCGCGTGCGCCGTGACGCCGCAAAAACAGGCGGAGCCAGCCGCCGCCGCGCCCGCCGATGCGGCGGCGGAGAGTGCCGAGCCGGTCGCCGCTGTACCGGCTCCGGCCCCGGCCGAGGAGGCGTTGCCCAATGTCGACCTCACCGGCGACATGCTGTTCCGCATCACCAAGGCCGAGCTGGAATTCAAGCAGGGCAATTGGCAAGGCCCCTACATCACCATGCTGGCGCTGGCCCAGCAGACGCGCGATCCGCGCCTGGCGCGCCGCGCCGCCGAAATGGCGCTGACCGCCAAGCAGGGGCCGGAGGCGCTGTCGGCCATCCGCCTGTGGCGCGGCCTGGCGCCGAATTCGGACGAGGCCACCCAGTACTTCCTCGGCTTCGCCGTCGTCAACGACGACCTGAGCGAGGCGGAGCAGATCTTCGCCGAACGGCTGAAGGCCGCGCCGCCGCAGGCGCGTCCGCTGGCCATGTTCCAGATGCAGCAGTTCCTGCTGCGCGCCAAGGACAAGGCCGCCGCCTTCGCGCTGGAGGACCGCGTGCTGGCGCCGTACAGCGATACGCTGGAAAGCCACTTGATCCTGGCGCAGAGCGCCTTCGGGCTGGGCGACAACGAGCGCTCCCGCACCGAGGCCGAGCAGGCGCTTCGCATCAAGCCCGATTCCGAGCTGGCCATCCTGACCACGGCGCAGGTGTCCGGCGATATCGACACCGCGCTCAAGGTACTGTCGACCTTCCTGGACAAGTACCCCAAGTCGCGCGAAGTGCGGGCCGCTTACGCCCGCATCCTGGCCGACGCCAAGCAGACCGAGCTCGCCCGCCAGCAGTTCCTGATCCTGCTGAAGGACCAGCCCGACAACATGGCCACGCTGTACGCGCTGGGCGCGATGGCGATGCAGGCCAACGACGTCCCGGGCGCGGAGAAATACTTCACCGACTTCGTCAAGGTGCTGGCCGACCATCCGAACGACGAGCGCGATCCGGCCAAGGTGCTGATGCTGCTGGCGCAGATCGCCGAGCAGCGCAACGACTTCGACACGGCCTACAACTGGCTGGAGAAGGTCGACGGCGCCGACGAGAAAATCTACCTGGCCGCGCGCATGAAGATGGCGCAGCTGACGGCGCGCAAGGGCAACGTCGACGAGGCGCGCAAGCAGCTGGCCGAGCTCAAGCCCACCGAGGCCGTCGACCAGGCGCAAATCTTCCAGGCCGACGCCCAGATCCTGCGCGACGCCGGCGACCACCGCGCCGCCTACACGGTGCTGGAAAACGCCATCAAGCGCTACCCGGACAATCCCGACCTGCTGTACGACTTCGCGCTGGTGGCCGAGAAGATGGGCCAGCTGGAGCTGATGGAAAAGGCGCTGCGCCAGGTGATGATCGCCGCGCCCGACAACCAGCACGCCTACAACGCGCTGGGCTACTCGCTGGCCGAGCGCAACGAGCGCCTGCCCGAGGCGTACTCGCTGATCGACAAGGCCATGAAGATGGCGCCGGGCGATCCCTTCATCATGGACAGCATGGGCTGGGTGCAGTACCGCATGGGCAACCTGAACGAGGCCGAGGCGATGCTGCGCCGCGCCTACGCCTTGCGCAGCGATCCGGAAATCGCCGTGCACCTGGGCGAGGTGCTGTTCGCCAAGGGCGACCAGGCCGGCGCCCGGCAGATGTGGCAGGAAGCCCAGACCAAAGACCCGAAGAACGACGCGCTGAAAAGCACGCTCGCCCGTTTGAACCAAAGCCTGTAAGCGATACTTGATGACCTTATTCCACCTGCGCCGCGGCGCCCCGGCCGCCATGCTGGCCGCCGCGCTGACGGCTTCCGTGCTGGCCGGCTGTGCCACCACTTCCGCGCCGCGCTCGTCCACCGCGGTCGCGCCTTACCAGGACAGCGTCGAACTGGCCGGCGGCATCGCCATCAACTACAGCAAGGACGGCAAGCGTGAATCGCTGACCGGCAAGTTCACCTGGCACCAGACCAAGGCGGCCACCGACGTCACCCTGATCTCGCCGACCGGCCAGATCCTCGCCGTCATCAACGTCACCCCGGGATCGGCCACGCTGAAGCAAAGCGGCAAGGAGCCGCGCACCGCGCCCGACCTCGACAGCCTCACCACGCAGGCGCTGGGCTGGACGCTGCCGGTCTCCGGCCTGCGCGAATGGCTGCAAGGCTACGCCACCGACGCCAGCGGCAAGCGCTTCGTCGCCTCGCCGGCCAACGACACGGTGGTCACGCGCGACGGCTGGAAGGTCGAATACGCCACCTGGCAAGACGACAAAGCGGCCGTGCCGCAACCCAAACGCATCGACCTCACGCGCCTGGGCGCGGGGCAGGTGGATGATTTGACGATACGCATCGCCATCCGTCCTGGCACCGAATAAACAGCACAATGAACTCTTTGAAGAATTGCCCGGCTCCGGCCAAACTCAACCTATTCCTGCACGTGAACGGCCGCCGCGCCGACGGCTACCATCTGCTGCAGACGGTCTTTCAACTGATCGACCACGGCGACACGCTGCACTTCGACCTGCGCGACGACGACCGGATCCGCCGCGTGACGGACCTGCCCGGCGTGCCGGAGGAGAGCGACTTGATCATCCGCGCCGCGCGCCTGCTGCAGGCCGAGGTGCTGCGCCGCACTGGCGCGCTGCCGCGCGGCGTCGACATCGCCATCGACAAGGTGCTGCCGATGGGCGGCGGCGTCGGCGGCGGTTCGTCCGACGCGGCCACCACGCTGATGGCGTTGAACTATTTGTGGCAGGCCGGTCTAAGTAAGGAAGAGTTGATGGCGCTGGGCCTGCCGCTGGGCGCGGACATCCCGTTCTTCATCTTTGGCGAGACCGCGTTTGCCGAAGGCGTGGGCGAGGCCATGCGCCCGGTGCGGGCGCCGGATTGTTGGTATGTCGTCATCGAACCGGGCGTCGCCGTACCGACCGCTGCAATTTTTTGCTCGGAACATTTGACAAGGGACACTCCGGTCGTCATAATAACGGACTTTTCCAGCCACCTTGAAAAACAAAACGGTTTTAAAGGGTTTGGAAAGAATGACTTGCAGCAGGTAGCAACGAAGTTATTCCCGCCGGTGGCAGAGGCGATAGAATGGCTCGGTGCTTACGGTGATGCTAGGATGACTGGCTCCGGTGCTTGCGTGTTCTGTGCGGTGGCAACCGAGGAAGAAGCGGATGCGGTGCTTGTGAAAGTACCGGCGAAGTGGAAATCCTGGAAGGCCAAAGCGCTGGATCGCCACCCGATCATCGCAAAGTTGTGAGGCAGTAAAAAAATTTGGCTTAGCGTGAAAATGGCTGTAAAATACCGGCCATGTAACGACAAGCAGTCAGTTGCGTAGGGGAATCGCCAAGCTGGTTAAGGCACTGGATTTTGATTCCAGCATACCAAGGTTCGAATCCTTGTTCCCCTGCCATTCGTTTGTATCTGGACCCGTCGAGGCGAAGTTAGTCTCCGGCCGGATAAGGCAAAGATGGCATCGCCCCAGAGCGAGCCATTCAACTAAGATCTAAGTACAGCGCCGCGCGGCTTCCGCTGGCGACTTTTCAAAAATTTTCATCGACTATCTCTGGGACTCCCAATGGCTTTCGAAAACCTGATGGTTTTTACCGGCAACGCTAATCCTGCATTGGCAGAAGGGGTCGCTAAAAATCTCGGCATCCCTCTCGGCAAGGCAAACGTATCGAAATTCTCGGACGGCGAAGTGATGGTTGAGATTAACGAGAACGTCCGCGGTAAAGACGTCTTCGTTCTGCAATCGACTTGTGCTCCAACCAACGACAGCCTGATGGAGTTGATCCTGATGGTCGACGCCCTGAAACGCGCGTCCGCTGGCCGTATCACCGCAGCTATTCCTTACTTCGGCTATGCCCGTCAAGACCGCCGCCCGCGTTCGGCGCGCGTCGCGATCTCGGCCAAGGTCGTCGCCAACATGCTGGAAGAAGCGGGCGTCGAGCGCGTCCTGATCATGGATCTGCACGCAGACCAGATCCAGGGCTTCTTCGATATCCCTGTTGACAATATTTACGCTTCGCCGATCCTGCTGGGCGACCTGCAGAAGAAGAACTACCAGGACCTGCTGGTGGTCTCGCCGGACGTCGGCGGTGTGGTCCGCGCACGCGCCCTGGCTAAACGCCTGGGCTGCGACCTGGCCATCATCGACAAGCGCCGTCCGAAGGCCAACGTGTCGGAAGTGATGAACATCATCGGTGAAGTGGAAGGCCGCAACTGCGTGATCATGGATGACATGGTTGATACCGCGGGCACGCTGGTCAAGGCCGCCGAAGTGCTGAAAGAGCGTGGCGCACAGAAAGTCATCGCATATTGCACGCACCCGGTGCTGTCCGGCCCGGCGATCGAGCGCATCACCAGTTCGTCGCTGGACGAGCTGGTCGTGACCGACACGATCCCGCTGTCCGACGCGGCCAAGGCTTGCGGCAAGATCCGCCAGCTGACCTGCGCACCGCTGCTGGCCGAGACGTTCAAACGCATCATCAAGGGCGATTCCGTGATCTCCCTGTTTATCGACTGAGATAAACGATTTAGTTAGTTTTTAGGCGGCGCGCCGGGCGAGAAATGCCCGGCGCGCCGTTGTACTTCCCGGTTTCATGAGCGCAGTCTGCTCATTTTCGAAGCACCCTGGTCGCGGGGGCTTCATAACACGGGGCGCGAGCCCTGTTATTTTTGGAGTTACACATGAAAGTTGTTGCATTCAAACGCGAATTGCAAGGTTCCGGAGCGAGCCGCCGCCTGCGCAATTCGGGCCAAACCCCAGGCATCATCTACGGCGGTACCGAAGCGCCAGTGACCATCTCGCTGGACCACAACGCGCTGTACCACGCGCTGAAAAAAGAAGCCTTCCACTCGTCGATCCTGGATCTGGAAATCGACGGCAAGACCCAGCAAGTGCTGCTGCGCGACTTCCAAGTCCACGCATACAAGCAACTGGTTCTGCACGCTGACTTCCAGCGCGTTGATGCTTCGAAAAAAGTGCACATGAAAGTGGCTCTGCACTTCGCCAACGCTGACGTGTCCCCAGCAGTCAAACTGCACGGCGCCACCATCAGCCACGTCGCCAACGAAATCGAAGTTTCGTGCCTGCCAAAAGACCTGCCAGAGTTCATCACCGTTGACCTGTCGAACATCGACGTCGGCCACTCGCTGCACATCGGCGAACTGGTTCTGCCAGCCGGCGTGACCGCTGTGACCCACGGCGCCAACCTGACCATCGCTACCGCTTCGGTACCGGCCGGTCACGTTGCTGCTGAAGCCGCTGCTGCCGAAGCCCCAGCTGCTGACGCCAAGCCAGCCGCCAAGGCCAAGAAGTAATCACTGACGCCGCCCTCGGGCGGTTGCAGGAGAAAACCCCCGCCAGTGCTAGACGCCGGCGGGGGTTTTTGTTTATCAGCGCTGACATAAGCGATAATCACGTTTCCTTTTTTCAGACCACACGTCATGCCTATACGTCTCATCGTCGGTCTCGGCAATCCGGGCCCCGAATACGAACAAACCCGCCACAACGCCGGCTTCTGGCTGGTGGACAATCTCGCCAAGGACATCGGCGCGCGCCTGCAGCGCGAGACCAAGTACAACGCGCTGATGGCCAAGGGCGTGGTCGCCGGCCAGGAAGTCTACTTGCTGGAACCGCAGACGTATATGAACCGTTCCGGCCAATCGGTGGGTGGACTGTGCCGCTTCTTCAAGATCCAGGCGGACGAAGTGCTGGTCGTGCACGACGAGCTGGACTTGATGCCCGGCGCGGCGCGCCTGAAAAAAGGCGGCTCATCGGGCGGGCACAACGGCCTGAAGGACATCACCGCCGCGCTCGGCACCCAGGATTACTGGCGGCTGCGGCTGGGCATCGGCCACCCGCGCACCTTGAGCTTGCAGCAGCAGGTGGCGGACTTCGTGCTGCACCGCCCGCGCCGCGAAGACCAGGAGCTGATCGAGCAAGCGATCGGCAAGTCGCTGCTGGTCATGCCGCAAATCGTCGAAGGCAAATTCGAAGCGGCCACGATGAAATTGCATACAGCCTGAGCCGGTGTAGACTCTGGGGTCAAGTCTGGCATTCGGACACGAGCTGTGCCGAGCAATTGGGGTCAAGTCTGACATTCGGACACGAGCGCTACCGTAGTCGGCGTTTAGGGCAGAGCTCGTGTCCGAATGTCAGACTTGACCCCAGCCAACCGTAGAGTTCGTGTCCGAATGCCAGACTTGACCCCAGTCCAATCACCAAGGAAACCGCCGATGAAGCTGCTCCCGCTTGCCGCATTGTTGTTCGTTCACGCCGCTCAGGCGCAAGATGCCTCCGCCGTCTCCAGCCAGATCAATGGCATGTATCCCAAGCTCGATGCGATCTACAAGGATCTGCACGCGCATCCCGAAATCGCCTTCCAGGAAGAACGCACGGCCGCCAAGCTGGCCGCCGAGATGCGCGCGATCGGCTTCGAGGTGACGGAGAAGGTCGGCAAGACTGGCGTGGTGGCGATCTACAAGAACGGCGCCGGCCCGACCGTGCTGGTGCGCACCGAGCTGGACGGCCTGCCGATGGAGGAGAAATCCGGCTACCCCTATGCCAGCAAGGCACACGCGCTGTTGGACGGCAAGGATACGATGGTGGCCCACAGCTGCGGCCACGATGTCCACATGACCGCCTGGCTGGGCGCGGCGCGCACGCTGGTGGCGCTCAAGTCGCAGTGGCAGGGCACGCTGATGTTCATCGGCCAGCCGGCCGAGGAGACCGTCAGCGGCGCCAAGGCCATGCTGGACGACGGCCTGTTCAAGCGCTTCCCCAAGCCGGACTACGCCTTCGCGCTGCACAGCTGGCCGCTGGCCTACGGCACCATCGGCTACAACAGCGGGCCGGTGTCGTCGAACTCGGACGCCATCGAGATCACCTTCAAGGGACGCGGCGGCCACGGCTCGGCGCCGGACAAGGCCCTCGACCCGATCGCCATCGCCGCCCGCTTCGTGGTCGATGTGCAGACCGTCATCAGCCGCGAGAAGGATCCCAAGGAATTCGGCGTGGTCACTATCGGCGCGATCAACGGCGGCACGGTCGGCAACATCATCCCCGACACCGTGCGCGTGCGCGGCACGATACGCTCATACAGCCCGGAAGTACGGGCGAAACTGCTGGCCGGCGTGCGGCGCGTCGCCAACGCCTCGGCCGCGATGGCCGACGCGCCGGCGCCCGATGTCGCGCTGATCGCCGGCGGCGCCGCCATCGATAACAGCGATGCGCTGGTCAAGCGCACCGAGGGCGTGCTGAAAAAAGCCTTCGGCGACGCCAACGTCGCGCGCATGCCGGCGATGACGGCCAGCGAGGATTTCTCGGCCTACGTCAACGAGGGCGTGCCGGGCATGTTCTTCTTCACCGGCGTGTACGATCCGAAAGCGGTGGCCGAGGCGGCCAAGCCGGGCGGCAAGCCGATCGCCTTCAACCATTCGCCGTACTACGCGCCGGTGCCGGAGCCGTCGATCAAGACCGCCGCCGAGGCGATGACCTTGGCCGTCATGAACGTGATGGGCGCAGCAGGCGCCAAACCATAAACGCCAGCACGCCCACGCCCAGCAGCAGCACGCCCCACAGCACGATCAGGCGCTGGCGGGCGGCGCTGGCCGCTTCCACTGCGGCGCTGGCTTCGCTGGCGCCGCTGCCTTGCTGCTGCGTCGCCGGGCCGGCGCTGACCTGTTCCACTTTCTGCAGTTCGGCGTCGGAGAAGCCGGGCGCCACCTGGTTCAGCTCGCGCACGGCCGGCAGCGCGTGCTCGCGGCCGACCGCCAGCGTGTAGGGTCCGTTGCCGCTGGCGAGGAACACCAGCGTGGCCGGCTGCCAGTCCAGCCGCAAAGCGGGCCTTGCCGTGGTTGGCGCCGTGGTCCGCAGCACCCATTGCGTCGCGTGCACCGGCGGCACGTCGATGTCGCCGGAGCTGCGCACCTGGCCGCCCTGCGTGATGCGGTAGAACGTCGAGCTGATCAGCGGATCGAAGCGCCAGGCCGGGCCTTGCGTGGCCTGCCTTGCCGGCAGTTCGCGATAGCTGCCCAGCGTGCCGGACAACACGATATTCGGTTCGCTGAATTGCAGCCCGGCCTGGTCCGGCGCGATGGCCGGCGGCACGGCGTAGACCAGGTCCTGCGCCTGCCGGCCCGCAGCCGGCTGCACCAGCAATTGTTCGCCGGGCGGCGGGACGTCCGTCTGCACCAGCTGCTCGGCCGTGATGGCGGCGAACTGGATCGGCGTGCCGCTGCGCCAGCTCAGGCGCGCGTAGCGGAAGTTGCGGGCGTCGAATTCCAGCCGGTCGTTGGCCAGCGTTTGCGCGTCCTGGTTGACCAGCCAGTTCAACTCGGCGGCGCCGACCGTGTCCCAGTGTTTCATGTCGGCGCTGGTCTCCAGCCAGACTTGCGCGCTGTACTCGCGCTGGCCGGACGGCAACGTGAAGCGCAGCGCGCTGACCGGCTTGCTCGCGCCATCCTTGCCCAGGTCGAGCACCAGGCCCGTCAGGCGCGGCGCCTGCACGGCCTTGTCGCCGTTGCCGTCGGGGCGCACTTTCACCGACAGCAGGCGGCCGTCGGCGGCGGTGCTCACGTCCAGGTCCAATTGCGACGCCGAGGTGGCCGTGCCCATCAGCGGGAACACCGCCAGCGGCAGGTCGTGCCGGCTGGTGCGGGTCGACGGCGCCGGCGTGCGCAGCGCGAACGGCTGCAGGGCACCACCGGCGTCGAACACGCGCACGTCGTCCAGCAGCGGCGAGCGCGCGTGCAGGTAGACGTCCTTGGGCAGGCGCAGTTGCAGCACGCCCTGTTTGGCGCTGGTCGTCAGCGGCAGCAGGTGGGTGTAGTCTTGCGGCGCGTCGCTGGCGGCCGCCGTGGCGATGGCCGACATGGCCGCTGCCGCGATCAGGATTCTTTTCATTTTGTTTCCGATTCCGAAGGGTAGGGCGCCAGGTAGCCGATGCCGACCATCAGCGCGCCCACGCCGACGAAGGATACGATACGTTCGACGCCGCCCACGTTCGACAGGTCGACCAGAAACAGCTTGGCCACCACCATCGCCAGCAGCACCGCGCCGCCTATCCACACGGCGCGCAGCACGCGCTTGGCGGCGTAGCGCATCAGCACCAGCGCCGTCACGCTCCACACCAGCGACAGCATGGCCTGCACGAATTGCGAGGCGAACATGGCCTCGAATTCATACGGCACGTGCATGTAGTTGGAGACGGTGCGCAGCAACGCCAGGTTGAGCCAGCCGTAGCCGCCCAGCGCGGCCGCCAGCGGCAGCGGCGCCACCCAGTTCTTCGGCCAGTCGGTGAGCAGCTTCCGGCGCAGCGTGCCGCCGGTATCCATGTCGCGCACCAGGCGGTAGCAGCCGTAGGTCATCAGCATGGCGAAGCAGGTGGTCAGGTCCAGCGGATTGAGCAGCGGCACGTAGGGCAGTGGCGCCATGGCGCCGTTCTGCGTCAGGTTCCAGACCGCCACCAGCAGCAGCGCCCAGCCGCAGGCCAGCGGGATCAGGCGGCGACGGTACCACGCGTCCAGCGGCGCGACCGGCCAGCCGCCGGCGCGTGCGCGCTGCATCATCCAGCCGGCGGCGGCCATCATCAGCCAGGCCGGGATGAAACGCGCCCAGCTGGCGCTGGTCTCCCAGCCGGCGTCGGCCAGCAGCTGCGCCTCGGCGCTGTTGGCGCCGTGCAGCCAGCGCGTGATCCAGATCGCCGCGACCGGCCAGATCATCAGCCACGGGCCGCCGGTGCGGACGATGTGCAGCAGTTGCAACGGCGGCGTGCGCAGCGTCCAGCCGCTGGCGGGCCAGACGCGCAACAGCCATTCGCCGGTCAGCCACAGCGCGGCGTAGGCCAGCCACGCGGATCCGACTGGCAGGTGGTTTTCGAAGTACAGCTTGCCCAGCATGAAGAGGCTGGCGGCCGCCAGCGCAATCCAGGCCGGCGCCGCCAGCGCGCGCAGGCTGCGCCATTGCAGGCGGCGCGCCAGCATGACGATGCCCACCGTGCCGGCCGCGACCAGCATGCCGTAGATGTTGGGGCCGAGGACGTCGTCGCTGCGCCAGGTGCCGGTGGTCAGCAGCTGGTAGCGGATCGACAGCCAGCCGGCCAGGCCGGGCAGGATCACCATGAGCCACCAGCCGCCGGCCCACAGCATCGCCAGGCGCGACAGGCCGTAGCTGTTGGTCCCGGGTTCCCGGCCGTCGTGCCGCATCAGCGCCCAGCTGCTGAACAGGGCGCCGGCGCAGATCATGGCCGCACCCAGGATCGGGCGGTCGAACAGGTCGGGTGATGCGTTGGTCCAGTTCCACTGGCTCAGCGCCAGGACCGCCAGCATCACGCCGGCGATGGCCTGGGCGACCAGGGCCAGGCCGCTGGCCAGCTGCCACGCCATCTTGCGGGCAATGAAGTACAGCGTCACCGCCGCCACCAGCGCGCTGAGCACCAGCAGGTTGGCCTGGCTAGCGCCGTCGGTGCGCAGGAATATCTCGGTCCAGGCGCCTGCGATCAGCCAGATCGACGCGAATGTGAGGAACAGCGCGGCCAGTGTGGCGAACAGTTTCGATTCCGCGTCCTGTTGCGCGCGGAAGCGGGTCGCCATCAGGAAGGCGGTGAGCGACAGCAGGATGAAGCCCAGCCACAGGTTGGATTCCATCGCCCGTTCCGCCGACAAGCCGCTGACGGTGCCGAAGAACGACAGCCACGCGCCGGCTTGCACCAGCAGGCCGAACATCCAGGCCAGCCGCTGTTTCTGGCGCAGCCCGATCCAGACGATGCCCGCGCCCTCCAGCGCCCAGGCGGCGGAGGTCCAGCGGCCGTCAAGCGCGAACGGGATCGCCAGCGTGCCGAACACGATGCCCAGCGCGAGGAAGGCGTCGGCCAGCAGGGCGACCTGGTCGCGCCGGCGCAGCACCGTGGCCAGGCCGATGTAGAACAGTCCCAGCGCCAGCGCCGAATAGGCCACGCCGAACGGGTAGCCGTGCACCAGGCTGAACTGCAAACCAAAGCCCAGCATCGGCGTGCCGAACACCAGCGTGCCGTCAACGTAGTTCTTGAGCTTGACCGATTGCTGGCGCGCGTAGGCCAGCGGAATTGACACGTAGAAGGCGAAGAACAGCAGCAGGAACAATTGCACCGACAGGTAGTTTTCCGGCGTGTAGCGCAGCACGCCCCAGGCGGTGCCGATGGCGAAGGTGAAGGCGAAGCCCAGCAGGTTCAGCGGACGCCACGAGCGCAGCAGGGCCAGCGCGAACACGCCGGCGTTGAGCAGCGCATAGTACGAGAACAATCCGATGTGGCTGCCGCTGCCGGTGGACGCGAGGATGGGCGCGGCAAAGCCGCCGGCGATGCCGAAGATCGCCAGCCACATGGCGTCCTGCAGCACGGCCAGCAGGCAGGTGAAGACGGTCAGGACGAACAGCAGCGCGAAGGCCAGCGAACCGGGGATCAGCTGGTACAGGCGGAAGGCGCCGAAGGTCACCAGCATCAGCACGGCCAGCGCGGCGCCCTGCACCGGCAGCGCGATGGCGGGACGGCTCAGGCGGATGCGCCAGCCCCAGGCCAGCAGCGCGATGTCGGCCAGCACGATGCCGGCCAAGCGGAACTCGATCGGCACGGTCACGCGCGCGGCCGCGTACTTGAGCAGGAAGCTGACGCCGATGAACAGGATCAGCAGGCCGAGCTTGGCGACCAGGTTGCCGCCGAACAGCCAGGCCTTGGCGGCCACCAGCCAGCGGGGCGGCGTCGGCTCGGCCCGGGGCGCCGGCGGCGGAGTAGGCGGCGGCGGGACGGATTCGGGCGGAACTGCGAGAGGTTCGGCGGGCGCGGGAGCTGTTGCCGGCTTCGGCGTGGCGGCCGGTGCCGGAACCTTGGCGGCCACCAGCACCTGTGGCGGTAGCGGAGGCGGTGGCGGGGCCAGGATGGTGGTCGGGATCTGCACCTCGGCGTGTGCAGGCGCGGGAGGGCGAGCAGGCTGCGCTGCCGGCGGTGATGCATACGGTGATGCCTGTGGCGCTGTTGCGGCGCGCTGCATCGTGGTCTGCGTCTCGCGCAGCGCATCGACTTCGCGCTGCAACTCCGTGGCGATCTTGCGTGCCTGGCGCGCCTCGGTGCGCGCGCGCCAGGCGACGCTCAGCGTGAAAACGCCGAAGATAAACAAAAGGAATTCCATTGCACGCCCCGCCGATTAGCAAAATAGCAAACTATCACATCCGCAACATTGCCTCAATCGAAACGCTCAAACTGGGGTCAAGTCTGACATTCGGACACGGCCTCTGCCGTAGCGGGCGAGCTACGGCAGAGGCCGTGTCCGAATGTCAGACTTGACCCCAATTTTATTTGGCGATCCAGTGGTCGACGCGGGCTTCCAGGATGGGCAGCGGCAGCGTGCCGTCGCCGATGACGACTTCGTGGAATTTCTGGTAGCTGAACTTGTCGCCCAGCGCTGCCTGCGCGCGTGCCCGCAGTTCCAGGATCTTCAACGAGCCGATCTTGTAGCTCAGCGCCTGCGCCGGCCATACCATGTAGCGCTCGATCTGGTTCCTGGCGCGCGCTTCGCTCCAGCCCAGCGTGTCGGCCAGGTAGGCGATCGCTTGCTCGCGGCTCCAGCCCTTGGCGTGCAGGCCGGTGTCCACCACCAGCCGCGCGGCGCGCAGCATCTCCGCGTTCAGGTGGCCGTAGTAGGCCACCGGATCTTCATACAGGCCCATCTCCCGGCCCAGCGTTTCCGAGTACAACGCCCAGCCTTCCGTGTAGGCCGCGCTGTTCGGATTCTCGGTGCTGAATTTGCGGAAGTCCGGCAAGTCCAGTTCCTTCAGCAGCGCCGCGTGCAGGTGGTGGCCGGGCACGCCTTCGTGCAGGAACAGGCTGACCATGTCGACCCGGCTGTATTGCTTCGGATCGTTGACCACCGGCCAGAACACGCCCGGATGCGAGCCGTCCGCCGCCGACGGCGTGTAGTGGTCGGACGCGGTGGCGCGCGTCAGCTCGGGCTCGAGATGCAGCTCCAGCTTGGCTTTCGGGACCAGGCTGAAGTAGGTCGGCAGCTTGGTTTGCACGGTGGCGTAGATGGCGCGGTAGGCGTCCAGCACCTGCTCGTCGGTGGTGAAGATCTTGAACTTGTCCTGCGCCGCCACCCATTGCGGCAATTGCTTTTCGGGACCGTCGTAGCCCAGCTTGGGACCAAGCGCGGCCAGCTGTTGCTGGATGCGCGCCACTTCCTTCAAGCCCAGCGCGTGCACCGCGTCCGGCGTCAGCGGCAGGTTGGTGCTGTCCTTGATGCGCGCGGCGTACCAGGCGGCGCCGTTCGGCAGCGCGCTCCAGCCGCTGCTGGCCCGGCTGGCCGGCAGGTATTCGTTTTGCAGGAAGCTGACCAGGCGGTTCAGCGCCGGCGCGATCCCGCTCTCCACCGTGCGCAGGTAGGCGGCCTTCAACTTCCGCTGGTCGGCCTCGGAGAAGCCGGCCGGGAAGCGCGTCACCGGCGAGTAGTAGATGCTGGTTTCCGGCGTCGCGCTGCGCAGGTTCTGGAACTGCGGCAGCATCGCCACCGTGATCGCCTTTGGCTGCACCACGCCGCTGCGCATGCCTTGCTTCATGTTGGCGATGGCCTGGTCTATCCATGCCGGCAGCTGGTTCAGGCGGCTCAGGTAGGCCTGGTATTGCTTGACCGTGCCCAGCGGCTGCGAGCCGGTGCCGTCGGCGTAGTTGGCCAACGTGCTGGGGACGTTGTCGAGCTGGTTCAGCGGCAGCAGGTATTCCGGGAAGGACTCCAGCTGCAGCGCGTTGTTCAGTTCATAGGACAGCAGGTCGTAGGTCAGCTGGTCCTGCTGGCCGAGCTGGTCGCGTTTTACCGACATCAGCTGCTTCTGCATCTGGCGGTACAGCGCGAACTGCGCCGCGCGCACCTTGGGCGAGATGTTCATGCCGAGCTGGTCGTCGTAGCGGCCGTCGCCGTTGGCGGTGGCGAACAGCAGCGGATCGTATTTGCAGCGCGCCGTGTGGAAGGCCGCCGCCAACCTGGCCAACTGCTTCTGCGCCTGCCCCGCCTGCTGCGTGGACGCCGGCTTGGCGGCCGCCAGCACCGGCGGCGCTCCCATCAACAATGCGGCAATCAGGGTGGTGGTGGTCAGCGCGGCGAGCGGGCGGGCAGATGGCATGGGTGTCCTCAAAGTTGAGTTGGAATTTCGCCCAGCAGTCTAACACTTGTCGATGTGGTTTACTCAGCGCCGGAAAAATTGCGTATTCTATGGATGCCGTGAACCGGCAGCCCATAAAAACGCCAATAAAAGCGAGACCAGACATGCAGATAAACGAACACGCAGCAGCCATCGCCCCCAGCCCCGGCATGGATCACCGCGCCTCACCGGCCCGCCCGCTCACCCGCCAGGACTACAAGACCCTGTCGCTGGCCGCGCTGGGCGGCGCGCTGGAGTTCTATGACTTCGTTATTTTCGTGTTCTTCACCGCCGTGATCGGCAAGCTGTTCTTCCCGCCGTCGATGCCTGGCTGGCTGAGCATGCTGCAAACCTTCGGCATCTTCGCCGCCGGCTATGTGGTGCGCCCGCTGGGCGGCATCATCATGGCCCACTTCGGCGACCTGCTGGGCCGCAAGCGCATGTTCACCATGTCCATTTTGCTGATGGCGGTGCCGACCCTGCTGATGGGCGCGCTGCCGACCTACGCCAGCATCGGCCTGGCCGCGCCCTTGCTGCTGTTGCTGCTGCGCGTGATGCAGGGCGCGGCGGTGGGCGGCGAGGTGCCGGGCGCGTGGGTGTTCGTGTCCGAGCACGTGCCGGCGCGCTACATCGGCTATGCCTGCGGCACGCTGACGGCAGGCCTGACCTTCGGCATCCTGCTCGGCTCGGTGGTCGCGACCGGCGTCAACACCGCCTTCACGCCGGACCAGGTGGCCGACGGCGCCTGGCGCCTGCCGTTCCTGTTGGGCGGCATCTTCGGCCTGGGCGCGATGTACCTGCGCCGCTGGCTGCATGAGACGCCGGTGTTCGCCGAGCTTCAGCAACGCAAGGCGCTGGCCGCCGAGATGCCGCTCAAGTCCGTGCTGCGCAGCCATCGCGGCGCGGTCGTGGTGTCGATGCTGCTGACGTGGATGCTGTCGGCCGGCATCGTGGTGGTCATTCTGATGACGCCGACGCTGCTGCAAAAGATCTACGGCTTCGATCCGCACACCTCGCTGGCGGCCAACACCCTGGCGACGCTGTGCCTGGCGATCGGCTGCATCGTGGCCGGCGTGCTGGCCGACCGCATCGGTTCGCGCGTTACCCTGTTCGGCGGCTCGCTGCTGCTGGCGATCAGCACCTATGTGTTCTACACCTCGCTGCACGCGCGGCCGGACCTGCTGCTGCCGCTGTATGCGCTGGTCGGCTTCAACGTCGGCGTGGTTGGCGCCGTGCCTTGCGTGCTGGTCAAGGCCTTCCCGGCGCAAGTGCGCTTCTCGGGGCTGTCGTTCTCGTACAACCTGGCGTACGCCATCTTCGGCGGCCTGACGCCGGTGGTGGTGGCGCTGCTGCTGAAGAATAATCCGCTGGCGCCGGCCTACTACGTCATCGTGGTATGCGGCATCGGCATGGTGACTTCCTTGTTCGTCAAGGAGCAGTCGGAGGGAGTCTGATTCAGGCGGCGGCCATGCGGTCGCGCAGCAGCAGGAAGGGCCGCTCCAGCGCGACATGCAGCAGCCACGCGGCGGCCCAGGCCATGGCGCCGTAAATCGCCAGGAACAGCAGGCTGCCCGGCACCGGCGCCTGCTGCCCACCGCCGAGCAGTAGCCTGCACGCCCGCATGGCCGGTCCGATCAGCGGATAGTGCACCAGGTACAGCGCGTAGGACAGTCTGGCGATGTGGCGCAACGGCCGCGCCGCGCCGAACGCCGGCAGCCGGCAATTGACGGCCAGCCCGCACCGCACCAGCAGCGCGAACAGGCAGGACGACAGCGCGATGATCCAGCAGACCGTGGGCCAGTCGCCCAGTCCCAGCCAGTCCCGCCACATCAGCAACAGCAGCGGTGGCATCGCCAGCAGCAGGAACAGCGAACGCGGCGCGCGCCATGTGCCCGACGCGCCATGCCGGACCGCGACCAGCACGCCCGCGAGGATGCCCAGCACCGCGTGATGAAACGGCGCCCGCACCGACCAGAAGAAGGCCGCGTAGTCGCCCGGCGTCACGCCGCGCGCGCCAGCCTGCATCGACCAGCACAGCGCCGCCATCGCCAGCGCCAGCAGCGCGCAGGCGGTCCGCGTGCCGGCGCGCGTCAGCAGGAACATGAGGGCGGGCGTGGCCAGGTAAAATTTTTCCTCCACGGCCAGCGACCATAGCGTGACCATCACATCCGACCCGAGGTAATCCTGCAGGAACAGCAGGTGCGTGATGAAGGACAGGCTGGAGAACGGCACGCTGAGCCAGCACAGCAGGATCACGCCCCAGTACAACGGCAGCGTGCGGAACGCGCGGCGACGGTAGAAGTCCAGCACGGCCGGCCGGCTGAACGGCGCCGCGTGAGGCCCGGTGAAATGGCTGCCGATCAGGAAGCCGCTCAGCACAAAGAACAGGTCGACGCCGATCCAGCCGTTGGCCGCCAACACCGCCAGCGGTCCGCCAGGCACGGCGCCGAACGCGGCCTGCGAGGCCACCGCCCAATGCCGCGCCAGCACCAGCAGGATCGCCATGGCGCGCAGCGCGTCCAGCACCGGATAGCGCGGCCCCATGCGCGCGGTGGAGGTCATCGGTCAGCCGATCTTCAGCGCGCTCTGCACGTCGCGCTTGCGCAGTTTCCAGATGATCGAGTCCACGATGTAGTGGTGAAAATTAATCCCCTGGTAGGCGATCACCACCAACGGCACCAGCGTGTAGTTGGCGAAGTAGGCATTGGACACGTCGATGGCGCGGTACACCACGCCGGTCAGCGCCAGGCAGGCCAGCAGGTAGAGTGGCCAGCGGCCTTCCTGGCTGAGCCACGACAGCGCCCGCTGCTCCGGGTTGACGCCGCCCTTGAACTGGTTGGAGTTGAACAGCCACACGAAGGCGATGTACTGCGCGTTGTGCCATACGTTGATGACCAGCCAGCCGGTCGTGATGTCGCGGATGGCGGCGTAGGCCACCAGGTAGATCAGGTAGTGCGAGCACAGGTAGGCGAAATGCAGGCGGCCCAGCGTGCCGGCGCGCAGCGCGCGCAGCTGCGCTGTCAGCCACCAGGCCAGGCAGGCGCCGGCCGCCGCCATCGTCGCCAGGGCCAGCCACTGCGGCACCGGCAGTTTCCAGATCTCGATCGACAGAAAGGTGGAGCCGGGCCGCGCGCTCATCGTCAGGAAGGCGGCCACCGGCACCAGATAAAAGGTAAAGCGGTTGAACGCCGGATTGCCGGCCTGGACGCTGCGCGTCTTCATGCCGTAGGCCTTGTTGATGCCCTCGCTTTGGCGCGTGTAGTGATACCACTGCCAATGCATGTACAGCGTGGCGACCGCAGTCAGGCCGCCCAGCCGGATCAGCAGGTAGACGCCAGCGAACACCGCCACCGGCAAGGGCAGCAGCAGCGCCCAGTGCTGGCGGGCGGACTTCAGGTCGAACAGCAGGCGGGTGTAGGTGGAAATGACATGATGGTAGCCGAGCAAGGCCAGGTCCAGCGAGATGATCAGCACGAAATACTGGGGTAGCCCGAGCGCCAGCGCGCCCATTGCCAGCGCGAGCAGGGGAATGCCCAGCACGAACAGGCGATCGAATCGCTGGCTGCGCATGTAGATCGGGGCTGTCTCGGCAATAGCGGACATGGCGTGGACTCCGGCGGGTGGCACTGTCTGTATGATAGTGCTACGCGGCAATAAGTCCACTAATCGTTTGCGCAGTGTTGCGCCGATTTACTTTGCGCGGCGGCCGCGTTCCAGCGCCTGCGCCTTCGCCAGCCCGGCCTCGAACGCGCCGGCGCCCGCATCCTTGCCCGCCTCGCCTGCGACATCCTCGGCGATGCGGAAGCCTTCGCCGACGCTGCTGCGGTTGTCCGTGCCTGTATGGCCGCGGTA
The DNA here is from genome assembly GCF_009857655.1 of Duganella vulcania. Lineage (NCBI taxonomy): Bacteria > Pseudomonadati > Pseudomonadota > Betaproteobacteria > Burkholderiales > Oxalobacteraceae > Duganella > Duganella vulcania. The sequence continues at coordinate 24,050 of NZ_WWCX01000024.1, read as the reverse complement.
GGTCGGGCTGGCGCCGACCGGACCGCTGTTGTAATTGCCGCCCCGGTGGATCACCATGACCGAGCCGTGGAACGGCTTGCAGTCGCTGCTCCAGGCGCTGCCATCGCCGGGCGCACCGGCGTAGGTCAGGTGCTGGCAGTCTTCGACTATTTCGCCAACGTTGCCCAGCATGTCATGCAGGCCGTAGGCGTTGGCCGCGTACATGCCCACCACCGTGGTCAGTGCCGCGCCGTCGTCGCAGTCGATCTCCTGCCTGTCCTTGCCGGTCAGCCTGGTGATGGCCGGCTTGCCGCTGCGGTCGAAAACGTTGGCGTGCTTGCACAGGGCCTCAGGGGCGTCGCCGTGCGGATAGCGGCTGGTGCTGCCGGCGCGCGCCGCGTATTCCCATTCCGCTTCGCTGGGCAGGCGGAAGCGCCGGCCACTTTGCTGCGACAGCCATTGCAGGTAGGCGTGGGCGTCGTCCCAGCTCACGCACATCACCGGATGGTAGTCGCCCGGCGCGTTGACGGGCGCTTTCCAGCCATCCTTGCCGTTCTCCATGCCCCAGTCGTTGGCCGCCAGCTTCCAGCAATCGCCGTCGGCCTTGTAGCCGGTGGCCTCGACAAACTGGCGGAACTGCCCGACCGTGGTCTCGTAGCGGGACAGCCGGTAGCTCTTGACGTTGACCGTGTGGACCGGCTCGGAAGCCGGATAATCGGCGTCCTTGGGATTGGCGGTGCTGCCCATCGAGAATTCGCCGCCCTTGATGGTGGCCATGGAGGGCAGCAGCAGTGGATCGGCGGCAGCCCAAAGCGGGCAGCCCAGCAGCAGCATCGACAGCAGCGAGACGGTTTTTTTCATTGCAAGGTCCTGGGAGAGTTGATCGGAGGACGCAACGATCCCACAGGCTCCGCGCGGGCGGCAGCGCCGCGCGACGAATCGACAGCCGGGCCGACGAATCGCCTACATCGCGCGGAACAGGTGGACGTAGGCGCGGCTGACCCGCAGTTCGCGGGCATGGCCCTTGATGCGCAGGAACAGGCGGCTGCTCTCGTCGCGGCGGGTGCCGGCCAGGTAGTCCAGGTTCACCAGCGTCGAGCGGTGCACCTGCCAGAACTGTTCGGGATCAAGTTGCTCGGACAGCTCGGCGATGGTGGTGCGGATCAGGTGCTCGCCGCTGGCGGTCTGCACCACGGTGTACTTGTCGTCGGCGTGGAAGTACAGCACGTCGCTGACGGCGATTTGATGCACGAGCTCGCCCTGGCCGGCGCGCACGAAACGCAGCCGCGCCGGCGCGGCCGGTCCGCGCGTCAGTTGCTGCAGCGCTTGCGACAGGCGGGCGTCGGGCGGCGCCGCCAGCGTCGCCTTGACGCGCTCGATCGTGCGCGCCAGCCGTTCGGTCTTCAGCGGCTTGAGCAGGTAGTCCAGCGCGCAATGGTCGAAGGCTTGCACCGCGTAGGTGTCGTAGGCGGTGACGAACACCACGCGGGTGTCGCCCTCGATGCCCTGCGCCACCTCCAGCCCGCTCAGGCCCGGCATCTGGATGTCGAGGAAGGCCAGCTCCGGCTCCAGCTGCTCGATGCGTTCCGCCGCCTCCACGCCGTTGCGGGCGATGTGCACGATGTCCAGTCCCGGCCACAGCAGTTGCAGCTGCTCCTTCAGGTACAGCGCCAGGTGCGGCTCGTCGTCGGCGATCAGGGCGCGCGTCATGCCTGCCTCCGGTAGGGGAGGGACAGCGAGGCCAGCACGCCGGCCGCCTGCGGCGTCAGCGTCAGCGAGGCCTCGGCGCCGTAGCGGGTGCGCAGCCGTTCGCGGATGTTGGGCAGGGCCATGCCGCCGGCGCGCTGGCGCTGGCGCCGCGGCGCGTCGAGGCCGAGGCCGTCGTCGTCGACGCAGATGGCGAGCTGGCCGTCCACCACGCGTGCGCGCACGTGCACGCGGCCGCCTTCGATCTTCGGCTCCAGCCCATGCTCGATGGCGTTTTCCACCAGCGGCTGCAGCAGCAGGGTCGGCAGGGTGGCCGCCAGCGCCTCGTCGCTGGCATCGATTTCGAAGCGCAGCCGGTCCTCCATGCGGATCTGCAGCAGGGTCAGGTAGTCGCGCACCATCGCCAGCTCGGCGGCCAGCGTGCTGTCGGTGTGGCGCAGCTGGCCCAGGCTGGCGCGCAGGTAGTCGGTGAAGGTTTCCAGCATCAGCCGGGCGCGCGGGGTGTCGCGATCGAGCAGGCTCTGCACGTTGGCCAGCGTGTTGAACAGGAAGTGCGGCTCGATCTGCGCCTGCAGCAGGCGCAGCTGGGCTTCCATCGCCTGGTGCAGCAGCGTGTCCTGCTTGACCCGCAGGCGCCACCAGAACCAGTTGGCCGCCGCCACCACCATGACGAAGGCCAGGAACTCGGTCTGGGCCACGCGGGCGCCCATGAAGGCGCCCCAGGCATCCCAGCCGCTGAAGTGCGCGTACAGGCTCAGGCTGAACGCGGCGCCGAACACCACGCCGCCGACGGCGATGGCGTTGATGACCAGCGCGGCGCGCCAGTCGGCGGCCTTGGCAAGTTGTTCGATGGTGGCGGCCGGCAGCAGCTTTTCGACCGCGCGGGTGATCGCCAGCATGCTGTAGGCCACGGTCAGGCAGATGAACAGGTTGAACAGCAGCGAGGCGCGCCACCAGCCGGGATCGCTGACCCGGCCGGTCAGCAGGCCGTTAATCAGCATCATGCAAAAGCCGATCGGCAGCGCCAGGGCGGCGCCGACCGCCAGTTGCGCCCAGAGCGGCTCCTGGCGCTGCTTTTTGAGCGTCCAGAACGAGCGCCAGGCCAGTTGGAAAGGGGAGCGGATAGTCATGGCGGCCATTTTAGCCGGGAAGAAAGGCCGGGCCGGCCGGGAATGCGACGGATCGACGGTATTGCCGACGGAATGCCAGGTCATGGCCGGTTTTTTTGAAGAGTCGGTGCGAGGGAGGTACAATTGACCCTTGAACGCTTTAAAAAGCACGAATATCCAGAAAACGCCCCTCGCTGGCCGTTTTTCACCAGCCGCTTGCCGGCGAAATTGATAATTAAAGGTTTTTCATGAGTCTCCAATGCGGCATCGTCGGCCTGCCCAACGTCGGCAAGTCCACCCTCTTCAACGCCCTGACCAAGGCCGGCATCCCGGCCGAGAACTATCCGTTCTGCACCATCGAGCCTAACGTCGGCGTGGTTGAAGTGCCGGATCCGCGCATGGCCGGCCTGGCCGAGATCGTCAAGCCGGAACGCATGGTCAACGCCATCGTCGAGTTCGTCGACATCGCCGGCCTGGTGGCGGGCGCGTCGCAGGGTGAGGGCCTGGGCAACCAGTTCCTGTCGCACATCCGCGAAACCGACGCCATCGTCAACGTCGTGCGCTGCTTCGAAGATGACAACGTGATCCACGTGGCCGGCAAGGTCAGCCCGCTGGACGATATCGAAGTGATCCAGACCGAGCTGGCGCTGGCCGACCTGGGCACCGTGGAAAAAGCCATCCACCGCGAAAACAAGAAAGCCCGTTCCGGCGACAAGGACGCCGCCAAGCTGCTGGCCATCATGGAGCGCATCGTGCCGCACCTGAACGAAGCCAAGCCGGTGCGCGCCATGGGCCTGGACGCCGACGAGATGGCCCTGATCAAGCCGCTGTGCCTGATCACCGCCAAGCCGGCCATGTACGTGGCCAACGTGTCGGACACCGGTTTCACCAACAACCCGCTGCTGGACCAGCTGACCGCCTACGCCGCCACGCAGAACGCGCCCATCGTCGCCATCTGCGCGTCGATCGAAGCGGAAATCGCCGACCTGGACGACGCCGACAAGAGCGCCTTCCTGGCCGACATGGGCATGGAAGAGCCGGGCCTGGACCGTCTGATCCGCGCGGCCTACAAGCTGCTGGGCCTGCAAACCTACTTCACCGCCGGCGTGAAGGAAGTGCGCGCCTGGACCATCCACATCGGCGACACCGCGCCGCAAGCGGCCGGCGTGATCCACACCGACTTCGAACGCGGCTTCATCCGCGCGCAAACCATCGCCTACGACGACTTCATCCAGTACAAGGGCGAGAGCGGCGCCAAGGAAGCGGGCAAGATGCGCGCCGAGGGCAAGGAATATGTGGTCAAGGATGGTGATGTGTTGAACTTCCTGTTCAACGTCTAAGCGAAAGATCCGCAGTTGTGAGCTGACCCCATCATGTTGGATGGTGGAGTTGGCCAAGCAGCCAAGGGCCGAGTTCTGTACAACGCAGGACCCGGCCCTTTTGTATTGGCGGTTTCAAAAAAAATAGTGAATTTAGTAACATTCCGGCATATACTCGCGCTATGCCCAATTCCCCCAAAAAGACCACTCCCAAAGCCTCGGCACAAGTCACGGCCGCAGTGAAACCGCCGAAACCTGCCAAACCACCGAAAGCCGCAAAGAGTGCGCCCAAGGGCGCGAAGAAACCTCCCGCTGCCGGCGCCCCCATCGTTCAGCGCGGCACTTTATTCAACGATCATTTTTCGTACGTTGAAGAGCTGTTGTTGGCGAGAGCGAAGGTGCAGCAGACATCGGGGCATAACCTCCACAAGGGAACTCCGCGCGAAGCTTTTATCGCCGACTTTCTGGCCGGGCATATTGGCGAGGGAATCGGCATAGGAACTGGCGAAGTTATCGATGCGCGCTCGCAGTCGGGCAAAATCCGCAACCAGATGGACGTGGTCCTGTACGACGAGCGCATACCGCGATTCGACATGGGGGCGGACATCTCCCTGTTTCCGATCGAGGGCGTCAAAGCGACCATCGAAGTGAAATCGATATTGCAGGAAAAGGATATCAAGCAAGCCTGTGAGGCGGCCGAACGTATTTCCGCCCTTGATCCGCAATGGCCCGAGGGACAAGAGCAGCCCCGGGTTCCGAGGCGCTTCCTTGTGGCCTATTCGAGCGCGGTGACCCTGGACACCATTTTCGAATGGCTGGTTAAATACTACAAGGCGGCCGAGATTGTGCGTCCCGACATGAAGCGGATCGGCTTGCGCGAGGCGGTGGGCGCCGACCACCCTGGCGTCCTGCCGCACTTGCGTTCATCTACACTCGATGGCATTTTTGTTTTCGGAAAAGGGGCGATTCTGTTTCCGAGCTTTAGTTTCGCATTGAATCAGCAACCCTTGGCTGCACCGCGCGGCATCCACGGCACTCAGCTTATCCAGTGGCATATGGTGAGCGGCGGCACTGGAGCGCTGCATTTATTCTTCCTGGCGTTGATGGAGTCCATTCTCGACAACACCCTTTTGCAGTCCTACGCCCGGGCGCTGCGGTTCGATCGCATAGAGTTCAAGGAAATGCGCTACACGGTGAAGATCTAGTCTCTGGTTCCCGCGTGAAAATACGCGCGGGCTGTGCCGTTAGTCGCGCGCGCGGCTTTGTTGGGTATAATCCTTGGATTGCAAGCGTCGGCCTTCCGCTCCCGCCTCACTCCTCACTAGAAAAATACTCTTCATGGCATCTTCCAACGATAACGTCAGCATGGCGCTGTTCTGCGATTTTGAAAACGTGGCGCTCGGTGTGCGCGACGCTAATTACGACAAGTTCGACATCAAGCCGGTGCTGGAACGTCTGCTGCTCAAAGGCAGCATCGTGGTCAAGAAGGCGTATTGCGACTGGGACCGCTACAAGGGCTTCAAGGCGCCCATGCACGAGGCCAACTTCGAGCTGATCGAGATCCCGCACGTGCGCCAGTCCGGCAAGAACTCGGCCGACATCCGCATGGTGGTCGACGCGCTCGACCTGTGCTACACCAAGTCGCACGTCGACACCTTCGTCATCATCTCCGGCGATTCCGATTTCTCGCCGCTGGTGTCCAAGCTGCGCGAGAACGCCAAGAAGGTGATCGGCGTCGGCGTCAAGCAGTCGACCTCGGACCTGCTGGTGGCCAACTGCGACGAGTTCATCTTCTACGACGACCTGGTGCGCGAGAGCCGCCGCGCCAAGCGCGAATCCAGCAGCGAGGCCAAGCCGGCCGTCAAGCGCTCGCCGGAAGAGGAACGCATGCGCCGCGAAGAGATGGACAAGCGCCGCAACCAGGCGGTGGAAATCGCCGCCAACACCTTCGAGGCGCTGGTCTCCGAGCGCGGCGACAGCGGCAAGATCTGGGCCTCCGTGCTGAAGGAGGCGATCAAGCGCCGCAAGCCGGACTTCAGCGAGTCCTACTATGGCTTCCGCACCTTCGGCAACCTGATCGAGGAATGCAAGGCGCGTGGCCTGCTGGAATTCGGCCGCGATGAAAAATCCGGCGCGTATGTGTATCGCGGCACCGGCGTGGCGACGCCTGGCTTGCAGGTGAGCGAGACGCCGGTGGACGGCGCCCAGGCCGAGGCGCAGGATGGCGGCAAGCAGGAGTCGCGCCGCAGCCGTGGCCGTGGCCGCACCGCCGCCGAGCGTTTCGCCGAGCGCCAGGCCGAGCGCCAGGCGCAGCAAGCCCGCGCCGCGCAGACCGCCGACACCACGATGACGGACGAGGCGGAGCCGCAAGCCTACATCGAGCCTGAGCAGTTGGCTGGCCAGCCGGAGCCGGCGGAAGTAGCCGCCGCGCCGGTGGACGAGTCCGATCGCGGCCGTGGCCGTGGACGCGGCAATCGCGGCGGACGCAAACAGGGCGAGCGCCAGGAGCGGGCTGAGGCTGCGGCCGAGGCGCCGGTGGTCATCGAAGCGGCGGTCGAGCTGCCGGTGGTGGTCAGCGAGCCGGTGGTTGCCGTCGAGGTGCCGGCCAAGAAGAAAAGCGGCCAGAAACCGCCCGCACGCAAACTGAAAGAGGCCGCCAAGCCGAAGACCGAGGATGCCGCATCGGGCAAGGGTGGCAAGGGCGCGAAGAATGCGCGCGGCGGCAAGGGAGCGGTTGCGGCGAACGGCGAACAGCCGGCCGCCGCAATGCCAGTGCCAGTGCCTGTGCCTGTGCCTGCGCCGGTCGACGCCCCGGCGCCGGCTGCTTCGGCCGACGTTGAAGCCGCGCCGGCCGCCAAGCCGGCCAAGGCCAAGGCCGCCGCCAAGCCTCGCAAGCCAGCGGCGCCACGCGCACCGCGTGCGCCCAAGGCCGCCGCCAAAGCCGAGGAGTAATCCCGGACGGGGAGGGCGGGCCGCCAGCGGTCCGCTCCGGCTGATCGTATAATGGCAATGTTTTCATCTGCCTAACAACGGTGCCGAACATGCCCATCCTCTCCGAAATCACGCTGTATCCGATCAAGTCCTGCGGCGGCATCCCGCTGCAGGAAGCCACACTGACCGTCACCGGCCTGATGTCCGGACAGATCTACGACCGCGAGTGGATGGTGGTCGACGGCGCCGGCGTCTGCCTGACCCAGCGCGACCATCCGCGCATGGCGCTGATCACCCCCAGCCTCAAGGCCAGCACGCTGGAGCTGCGCGCGCCCGGCATGCTGCGGCTGGAAATCCCGCTCGACCTGCCCGATCCCTATCTCGCCCCCACCCTCACCACCCAGGTCTGGGACGACACCGTGCTGGCCTACGACTGCGACGACCTGACCGCCGAATGGTTCACCCAGGCGATCGGCGTGCCGTGCCGGCTGGCGCGTTTCCACGCCAACGCCGAGCGCGCCGTCAGCGAGAAGTGGACCAACGGCGTGGCCGCCACCACCATGTTCTCGGACGGCTACCCGATGCTGGTGGCCGGGGCCGCCTCACTGGACGACCTGAACGACAAGCTGCGCCGCGCCGGCCGCGACGCCATCCCGATGAACCGCTTCCGTCCCAACCTGGTCGTGTCCGGCATCGAGGCCTTCGAGGAGGACTACGTGGAATCGTTCCAGCTGGGTGACGCCTTGCTCAAGCCGGTCAAGCCGTGCTCGCGCTGCCCGATGCCGTCGGTCGACCAGGCCACTGGCCAGTTCGGTCCCGACCCGCTGGACATCATGCAAAGCTACCGCGCCAAGGCGGAGCTGGATGGCGCCCTGTGCTTCGGCATGAACGCCATCCTGGTCGCCGGCGAGGGCCAGCAGGTGCGGGTGGGGGAGGAAATCGTCGTCACGCTGGCGTTTTAATGCGCTCAGGCATTCCCAAGCGCTAAAAGTTGGCGTAATGTGGCAAGGGGAATGAAACCAGCTGATGAGTAAGGGCAAATATGACGCAAACTGCAACAGGCAAGTTATCGCCGCAGACTGACCACGCTGCGCGCGCGGTGGATCTGGCGGCCGAAAACCAGGCCCTGCGGGCGCGCATGGCTTACCTGCTGGAGCAGGCCGAGCGCAACCACTCCATCATGACGCGCCACCAGGCCTTCGACCTGGACATCGTCAGCGCCGCCAATTTTCCCGAACTGATCGGCACCATCTTCCGCGTGCTGCCGGTGATCTCCGAGCTCGACAGCGTGACCCTGACCTTGGTCGACGAGGACGCCGACATCCGCACCGTCATGCTCAAGCTGGACGTGGTGTTCGAGGATTTCCCCGAGCTGATCTTTGTGGAATCGCTGGATGGGCTCGGCTTCGACCTGGGCCAGCGCAACGTCTACGCGCCGCCGCCCAAGCCGCTGCTGGGCATGTACGACGCGCAGCGCCACGCGACGCCGTTCCCGCGGCCGCCGGTGGGGCTGCAAAGCGTGGCGCTGGTGCCGCTGCTGCGCAACAAGCGCATTATCGGCAGCCTCAACCTGGGCAGCTGCGACCCGACCCGCTTCACGCCCAGCCTGGGCACGGACTTCATCGAGCACATGGCGTCAATCATCGCCATCTGCCTGGAAAACGTCATCAGTAACGAGATGTTGAAGTACATCGGCCTGACCGACTCGCTGACCGGGGTCTACAACCGGCGCTACATCGACCGGCGTTTGCTGGAGGAGATCGCGCGCGCGCGGCGCCAGAAATATCCGATCTCGTTCATGTACATCGACATCGACCACTTCAAGCGGGTCAACGACACGGTCGGCCACGGCGGCGGCGACGACGTGCTGCGCGAAGTGGCCAGCCGCATCAAGAACGAGCTGCGCACGTCGGACGCGCTGGCGCGTTTTGGCGGCGAAGAGTTTGTGGTGCTGCTGATCGACGCCAATCTGGAAAGCGCCGCCTTCGTGGCCGAGCGCATCCGCGCCAGCGTGGCAGGCAGCATGATCGCGCTGTCGCAGGAATTGCAGTTGTCGGTCACGGTATCGATCGGCGTGGCCTGCCTGAATCCGGGCGAAACCGAAGGCGACCCGGCAGCCATCGCGCGCGCCTGGGTGGCGCAGGCCGACACGCTGCTGTACGTCGCCAAGGAAACCGGCCGCAACCGCGTAGTCAGCCGCGTGGAAGGCGGGGGTCAAGTCTGACATTCGGACACGGCCTCTGCCGTAGCTGCCGCCACAAAACTGGGGTCAAGTCTGGCATTCGGACACGAGCTCTGCCCTAGCGCTGTGCTAGGGCAGAGCTCGTGTCCGAATGCCAGACTTGACCCCAATTAGCTAAAGCAGAGCCCGTGTCCGAATGTCAGACTTGACCCCAATTGGTGTTGACCGGAATTAGCGCAGCAGGCGCTGCTCGGCGCGGTTGACGGCTTCGGCCGTGCCGCGCAGGACCACCACGTCGCCCGCTTCCAGGACCAGTTCCGGCGCCACGTCCAGCCGGCCCTTGCCGCGCCGGATGCCGCTTACTTCGGCACCCGCGCCGGCCACGTCGATCTCGCCCAGCGACTTGCCCACGCTGGCCGCGCTGTCGCGCAGCGTGACCGAGTGCAGGCGCTCCAGGTCGGCCTCCTCGCCGGCGTCGCTGGCGCCGTGGAAGTAGCCGCGCAGCGAGGCGTAACGCTCTTCGCGCGCCGTCTGCACCCGGTGCACCACCCGCCGCAGCGGCACGCCCAGCATCACGAGCGCGTGCGAGGCCAGCATCAGGCTGCCCTCCATCAGCTCCGGCACCACCTCGGCCGCGCCGGCCGCCTTCAGGCGGTCGAGGTCGGTATCGTCGTGCGAGCGCACGATCACCGGCAAGGTCGGCGCCAGCTCGTGCACCAGGTGCAGCACTTTCAGCGCCGACGGCGTGCTGGCGTAGGTGATCACCACCGCGCTGGCGCGGTAGATGCCGGCCGCCACCAGGCTCTCGCGCCGCGCGGCGTCGCCGTAGGACACGTTGCGCCCGGCCGTCTGCGCCTCCTGCACCCGCTCCGGATCCAGGTCCAGCGCGTGGTAGTCGATATTTTCTTCCGTCAGCAGGGTCGCCAGGCTTTGCCCGCTGCGGCCGAAGCCGCACACGATCACGTGCTTGTTGGTGGACATGGTGCGGCTGGCGATCTTGGTCAGCGCCAGCGATTGCATCATCCATTCGTTGCTGGAGACCTTCATCACGATCTGGTCGGACTTGGCGATGATGAACGGCGCCACCAGCATCGACAGCACCATCGACGCCAGCACCACCTGGATGATGAGCGGGTCCATCAGATGGCTGCCGCCGGCCAGGTTGAGCAGCACGAAGCCGAACTCGCCGGCCTGCGCCAGCGCCAGGCCGGTGCGCATCGACACGCCGTCCGAGGCGCCGAACAGCTTGGCCAGCCCGGCGATCAGCGCGAACTTGAGCAGCACCGGCCCCGCCAGCAGCACCAGCACCAGCCACCAGTGCGACATCACCAGCCGCACGTTGAGCAGCATGCCGATGGTGATGAAGAACAGCCCCAGCAGCACGTCGCGGAAGGGCTTGATGTCCTCCTCCACCTGGTGCTTGTATTCGGTCTCGGAAATCAGCATGCCGGCCACGAAGGCGCCCAGCGCGAGCGACAGGCCGGCACGCTCGGTGATCCAGGCCGCGCCCAGCGTGATCAGCAGCAGATTGAGCATGAACAGCTCCTGCGAGCGCCGCTTGACCACCACCGTGAACCAGCCACGCACCAGCTTCTGGCCGAAGAACAGCAGCAAGGCCAGCACGATCACGGCCTTGACGCCGGCCCAGGCCAGCGTCTCGGCCAGCGCGTCCGGCCGCTGGCCCAGCGACGGAATCAGGATCAGCAACGGCACCACGGCCAGATCCTGGAACAGCAGGATGCCGATGATCTTGCGGCCGTGCTCGCTTTCCAGCTCCAGCCGCTCGGTCAGCATCTTGGAGACGATGGCGGTGGACGACATGGCCAGCGCGCCGCCCAGCGCGAACGAGGCTTGCCAGCCGATGTGGATGGCCGGCGGCAGCTGCGTGGCGATGGCCCAGCCGAACACCATGGTGGCGACGATGGTCAGCACCACCTGCGCCATGCCCAGCCCGAACACGATGCCGCGCATGGCCATTAATTTGGGGAGGGAGAATTCCAGCCCGATGGAGAACATCAGGAACACCACGCCGAACTCGGCCAGCGAGTGGAAGGCCTCGCCCGACTCGGCCAGGCCCAGCGCGTGGGGGCCGATCAGGATGCCGACCGCCAGGTAGCCCAGCATCGGCGGCAGCTGCAGCATGCGGAAGGCGACCACGCCCAGCACCGCGCTGCCCAGCAACAACAAGGTCAATTCCAAAGGTGTAAACGTCATATCAACCTGGCCAGAAAATATTATTTCGTTGTTTGTGGGCTGTAGGGCCCCTTATGTTGTTACTGGCAAGTTTTTTGCTTTCTCAATTCGGCTATACTTGGGCATGAGTGTAACCCATGAAAAAACAATGCTGAAAGCTTTTGACGCAAATATGGCCGCGCGTGCGTTGCGCCTTGCCCGCGACACCCTGCAAAACGAGGCCGAGGCCATCGCCGCCCTGAACGCCCGCCTGGACGCCGACGACAGCGTGGTGCAGGCCATCGAACTGTTGCTGAATTGCAAGGGGCGTGTGGTCGTGTCCGGCATCGGCAAGTCCGGCCACATAGGCCGCAAGATCGCCGCCACGCTGGCCTCGACCGGCACGCCGGCGCTGTTCGTGCATCCGGCCGAAGCCGCGCACGGCGACCTCGGCATGGTCACCGCCGACGATGCCTTCATCGCCATTTCCTATTCCGGCGAGAGCGCCGAGCTGATGACCATCCTGCCGGTGGTCAAGCGCATGGGCAGCAAGGTCATCGCCATGACCGGCAAGCCCGGCTCCAGCCTGGCCGACATCGCCGATGTCCACCTGAACGTGGCCGTGGCCAAGGAAGCCTGCCCGATGAACCTGGCGCCGACCACCTCCACCACCGTCACGCTGGCGCTGGGCGACGCCATCGCCGTCGCGCTGCTGGACCTGCGCGGCTTCAAGGAAGAAGACTTCGCGCGCTCGCATCCGGGCGGCGCGCTGGGCCGCCGCCTGCTGACCCACGTGCGCGACGTCATGCGCAGCGGCGACGCCGTGCCGAAGGTCACCGCCGACGTCAAGCTGACCGACGCGCTGCTGGAGATCACGCAAAAGGGCATGGGCATGACCGCCGTGGTCGACGCCGATAACAAACCAATCGGCGTGTTCACCGACGGTGACCTGCGCCGCATGATCGAGAAGGTCCAGGACTTCACCAAGGTCGTGATCCGCGACGTCATGCACGCCAACCCGCGCAGCATCTCGCCGGAAAAACTGGCGGTCGACGCGGTCGCGGTGATGGAACAGTTCCGCATCAACCAGATGCTGGTGACCGACGCCGACGGCAAGCTGGTCGGCGCGCTGCACATCCACGACCTGACCCGCGCCAAGGTGATCTGATGACCGAATTAACGTATGTGGAACGCGCCGCGCGCGTCAAGCTGATGATCTTCGACGTCGACGGCGTGCTGACCGACGGCAGCCTGCACTACGGCGCCGAGGGCGAGGCGCTCAAGACCTTCAACGTGCACGACGGCCTGGGCATCAAGCTGCTGCAGGAGTCCGGCGTGCAGACCGCCATCATCAGCGCGCGCACCTCGCCGCAGGTGATCAAGCGCGCGGCCGACCTCGGCATCGGCTTCCTGCACCAGGGCGGCCACGACAAGCTCACGCCGTTCAATGCGCTGCTGGAAAAGACCGGCCTCACCGCCGAGCAGGTGGGCTTCATCGGCGACGACGTGGTCGACCTGCCGATCCTCACGCGCGTCGGCTTCGCGGTGGCCGTGCCGAACGGCCGCGCCGAAGTGCTGGAGCGCGCCCACCACACCACGGTGGCCGCTGGCGGCCGCGGCGCCGTGCGCGAAGTATGCGAACTGCTGCTGCATGCGCAGGGCACGTACGAGCGCGTGATGGCGCAGTTCCTGGTTTGACGAGGACCGAGCATGCATAAGAGAACAGCCCACCGCTGGCAGTTGACCATCGTGATGGTGGTCGGTGTGTTTGTCGCCATCGGCAGCTTCTGGCTGGTGCAGGTGGTCAACCAGGCCGGCCAGCAGGCGCAGGCCGACCAGCACCGCAACGAGCCGGACTACATCATCGACCGCTTCAGCATGGTACGCATGAACAAGACCGGCCAGCCGGCCTACATCATCTCCGGCGAGAAGCTGACCCACCACCCGGTCGGCGACGCGTCCGACATCGACAAGCCGTACGTGCACAGCCTGTCGGGCGACCAGCCGCCGATGAATATGCATGCCGACACCGCCCATGTCGACCAGGGCAATACGCGCGTCAAGCTCAGTGGTAATGTGGACGTGGTGCGCCCGGCCACGCCGAAGGCGCAGGCGCTGCGCATGACGACCTCGACCTTGACCGTGTACCCGGACGAGGAACGGATGGAAACCACCGCGCCGGTGGCGCTGGAGATCGGCAACGCCACCGCCAACGGCGTCGGCATGAAGGCCAACAACGCCACGCGCGAAGTGCAGCTGGGCGGACGCGGGCAGCTGGTGCTGCCGCCGCGCCCCGGCCATTGAAGAACCAACGATGAAGAATGGAATGACGATGAAAAAATTGATATTGTCGGCCGCCGTGCTGCTGATGGCGGCCTGCGCCGCCCACGCGGAAAAGGCCGACTCCACCAAGCCGACCACGATCCAGTATGATGATCTGCAGATCGACGACGTCAAGCAGGTCAAGACGCTGATCGGCAACGTGATCCTGACGCGCGGCACCTTGCTGCTGAAGTCGCCCAAGGCGGTGATGACCACCGACCCGGAAGGCTACGACTTCGTCGTGCTGACCAGCACGCCGGGCACGCCGGCCACCTTCCGCCAGAAGCGCGACGGCGCCGGCGACCAGTGGGTCGAAGGCGAAGCCGAGCGCATCGAGTACAGCAACAAGACCGACCTGGTCAAGCTGTTCTCCAAGGCCAAGGTGCGCCGCCTCGAAGGCGGCCGCCTCAGCGACGAGGTCAACGGCGAGTTCATTTCCTACGACAGCCGCAAGGAACAGTTCGCCGTGAAGAACACCGTCACCGGCGAGAGCAAGCCGGGCGCCGGCCGCGGCACCATGGTGATCCAGCCAACCATCCGCCCGGCCGCGCCGGCCGCCACGCCAGCCGCGTCGACGCCGCCGGCCACGGAGAAGTGAGCATGGAACCATCCTGCGGTAGCACCCTGATCGTACGCGGCCTGCAAAAGACCTACGGCAAGCGCCAGGTCGTGCATGACGTGTCCCTGCAAGTGGAATGCGGCGAAGTGGTGGGCCTGCTCGGCCCCAACGGCGCCGGCAAGACCACCTCGTTCTACATGATCGTCGGCCTGGTGCCGTCGGACGCCGGCAGCATCGACATCAGCGGCACCGACATCTCCTCGCTGCCGATCCACCGCCGCGCCTCGCTCGGCTTGTCCTACCTGCCGCAGGAAGCGTCGGTGTTCCGCAAGCTGACGGTGGAAGAAAATATCCGCGCCGTCCTCGAAATCCAGAAAGTGGACGGCAAGCCTTTATCCAAGGCTGCCATTGATGAACGGCTCAATACCCTGCTGGCCGATTTGCAGATCGAAAAGCTGCGCGAGAACCAGGCGCTGTCGCTTTCGGGCGGCGAGCGCCGCCGCGTGGAGATCGCGCGCGCACTGGCCACCAACCCGCGCTTCGTGCTGCTCGACGAACCATTCGCCGGGGTCGACCCGATCGCCGTCATTGAGATCCAGCGCATCGTGCGCTTCCTCAAGGAACGCGGCATCGGCGTCCTCATTACCGATCACAATGTGCGCGAGACGCTGGGCATCTGCGACCGCGCATATATCATCAACCAGGGCACGGTATTGGCTTCAGGCCGGCCAGACGACATCATCGCCAACGAATCGGTGCGTCGCGTGTATCTGGGTGAACACTTCCGTATGTGACCCATGAAACAGTCTTTGCAACTGCGCACGTCGCAGCACCTCGCGCTGACGCCCCAGTTGCAGCAGTCGATCCGGCTGCTGCAACTGTCGACGCTGGAGCTGCATCAGGAACTGGAACAGCTGCTGACCGATAATCCGCTGCTGGAGCGCCTCGACGACCCGCTGGACCGCTCGCTGCGGCTGCTGTCGGACGGCGCCATCAGCCAGCAAGCCCCGGTCGGCGACGCGCCGCCGGAAGGCCCGCCCAACGCCCAGGAGGCGCCGGCCGCCGACGCCGACAACTACGACGGCCCGGCCGCCGACACCGAGAGCACCAGCAGCGACGCCGACGTCGACTGGAGCGACGCCGGCCGCAGCAAGGCGCCCGACGACGAGGATGCGCGTCCGCAGCTCGAGGCCAGCCACTGCACGCTGCGCGAGCACCTGATGGAGCAGATGCGCGTGACGGTGCTGGAGATGCGCGACCGCGCGCTGGTCGAGCTGATCATCGACGCGCTGGACGAGAACGGCTACCTGGAGGAATCGCTGGAGGAAATCCACGCCCGCCTGCCGGAAGAGCTGGAGGTGGACCTCGACGAACTGCGCACCGCGCTGTCGCTGCTGCAAAGCTTCGACCCGATGGGCGTGGGCGCGCGCAACGCGTCCGAGTGTCTGGCGCTGCAGATCAAGCGCCTGCCGGGCATCCCGCTGGTCACGCGGCGCATGGCGCTGGCCATCGTGGAAAATCATTTGACCTGGTTTGCCCAGCGCGACTTCAACAAATTGAAGAAGGCGCTGCTGTGCGACGACGAGGATTTGCGCGAAGCACAAACCGTCATCCGCCAGTGCAATCCGCATCCGGGCTCGGCGTTCGCGTCGGACGTGTCGGACTACGTGGTGCCGGATGTGATCGTCAAGAAATCACGCAACGGCTGGCAAGTGAGCCTCAACAACGACGTCATGCCGCGCCTGCGCGTGAACGCCATGTACGCCAACCTGCTCAAGCAGGGAAAAGGCGAGGGCGCGATGGGCGCGCAGCTGCAGGAAGCCAAGTGGCTGATCAAGAATATGCGCCAGCGTTTCGACACGATTTTGCGCGTCGCACAAGCGATAGTAGAACGACAAAAGAACTTTTTCTCGCACGGCGCGGTCGCCATGCGCCCCCTTGTGCTTCGCGAAATTGCTGATACACTGGGTCTACACGAGAGCACTATTTCTCGTGTAACAACTCAAAAATATATGCTGACCCCGCATGGCATGTTTGAGTTGAAATATTTCTTTGGTAGCCATGTCGCCACCGAAGCGGGGGGGGAAGCAAGTTCGACGGCGATACGCGCACTCATTGTGCAATTGACAGGAGCAGAAGACCCGAAAAATCCTTTATCCGACAGTAAGATTGCGGACATGCTGGGAGAACAAGGCATGGTGATTGCGCGACGAACTGTTGCCAAATATCGCGAAGCTTTGAAAATCCCGCCAGTCAGTCTCCGCAAGTCTTTGTAGTTACTTGGTTCCTGCGCGCCCGGTAGCAATGGGCCCCGCACTAACCGTAAGAAGCGACATTATCTTTAGGAGTGTGTATGAATCTCACCATCAGTGGACATCATCTCGAAGTGACCTCGGCCATCCGTGAATACGTGCAGAGCAAGCTGGAACGCGTCACCCGCCACTTTGATCAAGTGATTGATATTGCTGTCATCCTGACCGTAGATAACCTTAAAGAGAAAGAGAAACGCCAGAAGGCTGAAATCAACCTGCGCATGTCGGGCAAGACCGTCTACGTGGAAAGCCTGTCCCAGGACCTGTACGCCGCCATCGACACCTTGGTCGACAAGCTGGATCGGCAGGTCATGAAGTACAAAGCCAAGGTCCAAGAGCACGGTCACGATGCGATCAAGCATCTCCCGGATAGCTACGAACCCGCTGCCGCCGCCCTATAACAACGGCCCCGGCACCATCAAACTAAGGGCGCACTGGCGCCCTTTTTTGCGCCCGCATAGAATAGGGTTTTCACCACTATCCTGCGCACCCCATGAGCGAATACGTCCACACCAGCGTCAGCAACGGAACCGGCTTCATCACGCTGGACCGGCCCAAGGCCTTGAACTCTTTATCGCTGGCGATGGTGCGCGACATCACGCAGGCGCTGATGGCGTGGCGCGACGACAGCGGCGTGGCCGCCGTGGTCATCCGCAGCAGCAGCGAGAAGGCCTTCTGCGCCGGCGGCGACATCCGCTTCTTCTACGACGCCGGCCGCGCCACGCCGCAGGGCGGCAGCGCGCTGGTGGAGGACTTCTTCACCGAGGAGTACGCGCTCAACCACCTGATCCATTTTTATCCCAAGCCGTACATCGCGCTGATGGATGGCGTGGTCATGGGTGGCGGCATGGGCGTGGCGCAGGGCGGCCCCGGCTGCCGCGTGCGCATCGTCACCGGGCGGACCAAAATGGCCATGCCGGAAGTGAACATCGGCCTGTTCCCGGATGTGGGCGGCAGCTACTTCCTGTCGCGCGCGCCGGGCAAGCTGGGCTGCTATCTCGGCGTGACCGGCGTGACCATTAGCGCGGCCGACGCGCTGTACGCGGGACTGGCCGACCACTACGCGCCGGCCGAAGCGATGGAGGTGCTGGAGGCCATCCTGGAATCGACCGCCGGCGCGGAACTGGCCGAGGCCATCGCCGCCTTCGCCGAGCCGTTCAAGGGCGCGGCGGGCGACAGCAAGCTGGCGGCCGAGCGCGCCGCCATCGATCGCCACTTCGGCGCCGGCTCGGTGCCGGCCATCATCGCCTCGCTGAAAACGGACGACAGCGCCTTCGCGCAAAAGACGCTGCAGGTCATGGCCACGCGCTCGCCGCTGATGATGTGCGTGACGCACGAGCTGGTCAAGCGCGGCGCCGCGCTGGACGTGGCCGGCTGCCTGCGCATGGAGCGCACGCTGGTGCGCCACAACTTCGAGGATGGCGAAGTGATCGAAGGCGTGCGCGCGCTGGTGATCGACAAGGACAACGCGCCGCAATGGAAGCCGGCCTCGCTGGACGAGGTGGACGCCGCCATGGTGCAGCGCTTCTTCCAGCCGGTGTGGCCGGACTACGCCCACCCGTTGCGTCACCTGGACTAGACACCGATGGCGGTGGAACTGGATCGGACGAGCCCGTCGTCATGGCCTGCTACGAAGTGGTCGGCGAATTCGACTGCTATTTCGGCACCATGATCAAAGACCCGGACGGCCACACCATCGAAGTGGTGCGCTGGAGCCGTTGACGCTGGCGGCGATCGTTGGAAGGGCAAGGTTGACGCGGTTTTGATCTGGCATATACTATCGACATATGCAAAGGAGCGCACTGCCATGCCTGCCCCATCGACGCCATCCAAGCCCAAAGAAGCCAAGCTATTTCGCAACAACCGCAGCCAGGCGGTGCGGATTCCTGTCGAGTTCGAGTTGCCGGGGGATCGTGTACTGATCCATCGCGAAGGCAACAAACTCATCATCGAGCCAGTGACCAGGCCAGCAAACATCGTTGAATTGCTGGCCGAGTGGAGGAAAGAAGCGCCGCTTGGGGCGGAAGATCAGTTTCCAGCCATTGACGACATGCCCGCCCAGCCGGAGGACATCTTTTGAGCGGATATCTGTTGGACACGAACATCATCAGCGACGTGATCCGCAACCCGGGCGGGCATGTCTCACGTCGCATTGAGCAGGTCGGGCCGAAAGAGATTTTCACCAGCATCATCGTCGCATCCGAGCTGCGCTATGGCTGCGCAAAGAAAGGATCGCCCAAATTGCTCGCCAAGGTGGAGGCCATCCTTGAGACCATCCCTGTGCTGCCGCTGGATATACCGGCGGACGCCGAATATGGCGGCATCCGGGCTGAGTTGGAAGCGGCTGGCCAGCCTATCGGTATGAATGATTTACTGATCGCCGCGCAGGCGCATGCGCTCGGCCTCACCCTGGTGACGGACAACACGCGTGAATTCAGCCGTATCCGTGGCCTCAACGTAGAGAACTGGCTCGAAAGATAGTCAGCTGGGCGGTTCGTGCACGGGGCTGCTGACGGCCAGGCGCTACAAGCCCTTGAGCGGGAGCGCCGGCGGCTACTGCTCGCGGTGGCGCAGGATGACGCGTTCGGATTGCTGGAAGTAGGCCGCCAGCTGCTCGGCCATGTAGACCGAGCGGTGCTGGCCGCCGGTGCAGCCCACCGCCACCGTCAGGTAGCTGCGGTTGTCGGTCTTGAACGACGGCAGCCATTTCTCGATGAAGACGCGGATGTCGTTCATCAAGTCCAGCGCGCTTGGCTGGGCGTTGAGGAAGTCGATCACCGGCGCGTCGCGCCCGGTCAGCGGGCGCAAGGTCAGGTCGTAGTAGGGATTGGGCAGCGCCCGCACGTCGAACACGAAGTCCGCATCCAGCGGCACGCCCAGCTTGAAGGCGAACGATTCAAAGAACAGGATCAGCGGCGCGCGATCGACCGCCACCAGGTCCTTGACCCAGGCGCGCAATTTGTTGGCGCTCAGTTCCGAGGTGTCGATCACATGGCCCAGCTGTTCGATGGCCGACAGCCGCTCGCGCTCTTCCGAGATGCATTCGATCAGCGTGCGCCGCGCCGCCGGGTTCTGGCCCGGCCGCAGCTCGTGCGACAGCGGATGGCTGCGCCGCGTTTCAGAGAAGCGCGCCACCAGCGAATGCGTGTTCGCGGTGAGGAATACGATCTTGACGTCGTGGCCCTGCGCGCGCAGGCGTTCGACGGCGGCCGGCAGCGTGGCCAGCGATTCGGCGCTGCGCGCGTCGACCGCCACCGCAAGCGACTCCAGGCCTTCCTCGACCAGGGTGTCCACCAGGCTGGCAAGCAGGGCGGGCGGCAGGTTGTCCACGCAATAGTGTCCTGTGTCTTCCAGGACGTTCAGGGCGACGGATTTGCCGGAGCCGGAGATACCGGTAATGAGTACGATGCGCATAGGCCACGATGATACCGCAGCCCGGCAAGGCTTGCCCATTCTGACTATCTTTAGTTTCCGCAATGATGCGTAAAAGATATTAAATGACTTGCAAATCTAAATAGAAATAATTATCATTTGCATTCATTTTTTTTCAAAACGCAGGGATGGGCATGACAAATAAGAAGACAATGGTCGCCGCGCTGGCCGGCGTGTGCGCCGGGGCGTGGTTGGTCCCGGCGGCGGCGGTGGACGTCCAGGATGCGGGCACGGTGGTGGTCAGCGCCACGCTGCGGGAACACAATCTGGCTTCGGCGCCGGCGTTCACCACGGTGCTGACGGCGGATGACATCGCCAAGTCGCCGGTCAACAGCCTGGCCGACCTGCTGCGCGAGACGGTGGGCGTGAACAACCAGAGCGATGGCACCGGCCGCGACGAGATCCAGATCCGCGGCCTGGCCGGCAAGTACACGCTGATGCTGGTCAATGGCCGCCGCCTGTCGTCCGGCGGCGCGCTGTGGCGCGGCAGCGATTTCGATTTCAGCTCGATCCCGCTC
Source organism: Duganella vulcania (assembly GCF_009857655.1). Lineage (NCBI taxonomy): Bacteria > Pseudomonadati > Pseudomonadota > Betaproteobacteria > Burkholderiales > Oxalobacteraceae > Duganella > Duganella vulcania. The sequence continues at coordinate 3,508 of NZ_WWCX01000024.1, read as the reverse complement.
AACAGCATCAAGCGGGTCGAGATTGTGCGCGGCCCGATGGCTGCGCTGTACGGTTCGGACGCGGTCGGCGGCGTCATCAACATCATCACCAAGACCCCGGCCAAGGACTGGCGCGGCACTGTGTCGGGCGAGTACCGCGCCATCGCCAGCGGCGACCAGGGCGACCAGTACCGCCTCGGCGCCTCGGCGGCCGGCGCCTTCAACGACGCCCTCAGCCTGTCGATTGCCGCCGAGGACTACGACCGCAAGCCGTGGTACAGCACCAGCGCGGCCGACACCACCCGTCCACCGCGGCTGGAAGAGAAGCAGTCGCAAAACCTGGTGTCCACGCTGACGTGGAAGCTGTCGGAAACCCAGAGCCTCGACTTCGACTTCGGCTACAACAAGGACAAGCGCCCGCTGGGCCTGTACTACTACTCCTACAACCCGGCATGGAACTACACCTCCCGCGATTTCCGCGCGCAGACCATCACCCGCAACACCTACGGCGTGACACACAAGGCGCTGTGGAGCTGGGGCAGCACCACGGCCTACCTGAGCCACGAGGACGCCAGGGTCGACGACTTCAACAGCCGCTACAACAAGCCGCAGCAGCGCGTGCTCAAGGAGAACAACACCTACGCCAAGGTCTACGGCAGCACCGAGTTCGGCCGCCATGCCTTGACCGCCGGCGTCGACCTGCGCCGCCAGACCGTCAAGGACCCGCTGTCCTACCTGACGGCCGGCCAGTCGAGCACCAACACCTCGGCGGTCTTCGTCGAGGATGAGATCACGCTGACCAGGCAGCTGAGCCTGACGCTGGCCGGCCGCGACGACCATACCGCCTTCGGCAACCACTTCACGCCCAAGTCCTACCTGGTCTACCAGGCCACGCCGGAATGGACCGTCAAGGGCGGCGTGAACCAGGCGTTCAAGGCGCCGGACGCGTACCAGCTGGTCAAGGATTACAGCATCATCAGCTGCGGCGGCAACTGCTACCTGAACGGCAATCCGAATCTGACGCCGGAAAAGAGCACCAACTACGAGCTCGGCGCCGAGTTCCACCGCAAGGGCCTGAACGCCAGCGCGGTGCTGTTCAGGAATGACGTCAAGGACATGATCGTCTCGCTGTACGATCCGGCGGGGCCGTCGCGCAGCTGGGCCAACGTCGCCAAGGCCAGGACCAGCGGCGTCGAGTTGCAGGCCGACGCCGTCCTCAACGCGGCCTTCTCGGTCAGCGGCAACTACACCCGCCTGAACGCCGACTACACCGATGAAAACGGCAAGGACACCAGGCTGGACAACCGCCCCAGGCAGATGGCCAGCGCCGGCGTGAACTGGAACGCCGCGCCGTGGCTGCAGGCGTCGCTGTCGGCGCACTACACCGGCGAGCAGTTCTACCAGGGCGGCGTGCTGCCCGGCTACACCCGCGTCGACGTGTCGGCCTCGGCCAAGGCCGGCCGCAACCTCACCGTGCGCTTCGGCGTGAAGAACCTGACCGACGTCGAGCTGGAGAGCAAGGACAAGAACTTCGCGACGTTCGAGCTGGGCCGCAACTACTACGTCAGCGCGGCATACGCGTTCTAAGCCATGCTGATACCGATGCTTGCCTTGCTGCTGACCGTGGCGGCCTGCGTGCTGCTGTACCTGAGCCACCGCCACCAGGGTTGGCTGCGCCAGCCCCTGCCGGCGTGGCCGGCGAGGGCGTCCGGCGCCGGCCTGCTGTTGCTGGCGCTGGCCTGCGGCCTCAGCTACTACAGCCCGCTGACCGCGGTGTGCGCGTGGCTGATGGTGCAGATGCTGGCGTTCAGCACGCTGCCCTTGCTCTCCCTGCTCAGGCGCGGCCATGGATAAGCTGGCGCCCGACTGGTGGACCAAGACGCTGGCCGGCGCCGTGCTGGGCCTGTCGCTGGCGTTCGCGCTGTCCGGCCTGCTGGCGTGGTGGGGGCCCGGCGGCATCGCCGCGCCCAACAAGTCGCAAGCCGTCATGTGGAGCCTGACCGTGTTCTGGATGCCGGTGTTTGCCTTCGTCTACCTGTTCCGCACTGGCCTGCGCGCCGTGCTATGGCTGTCGGCGGCCAACGTGCTGGCTTATGGCGCGCTGTTCCATGCGAGGGGATTGCTATGAAAATCCGCAGCGATATCCTGCGCGTCTACCAGGCGCTGCACACCTGGGGCGGCATCGGCGCCGGCATGCTGCTGTTCATCGGCTTCTTCGCCGGCGCGCTGACCATGTTCAAGCAGCCGCTGGACCGCTGGACCAGCGCGCCGGTCCTTGCGCTGCCCGCCATGCCGGCCGCGCAAACCGACCGGCTGGTGAGCGAGCTGTTGGCGCAGCGCCCGGCGGCGCGGCGCGAGTTCACGCTGCATCTGCGGCGGCAGGAGAACATCGCCGCCCCGGTCAGCTGGAGCGAAGGCGAGGGCGGGCGTGAACTCGACCTGTCCGGCAAGCGCTGGCATGCGACGCTGGACGCGGCCGGCGCACTGTTGACGCGCCAGGAGCTGCCCTCGCGGCTGGCGGAACTGATCGACATGTTGCATCGCACCGGCGGCATACCCGGCAAGGTGGGCGGCGAGTACTTGGGCGCCTACCTGATGGGCATCGCCGGCATCCTGTATTTCCTGGCGCTGGTGTCGGGCGTGATCCTGTTGCTGCCGACGCTGGTGAAGGACTTTTTCGCGCTGCGGCCCGGTAAGAACCGCAAGCGTTTCTGGCTTGACGCGCACAATCTCGTCGGCATCGCCAGCCTGCCGTACCACATCGTCATCAGCGTGACGGTGATCGTGTTTGCTTTCCACGACCAGTTTTACGGCGGCATCGCCCAGGTCGTGTACGGCACGCAGCCGATGTTCGCGCGCCGCGCCGCCGACCCCGCGCCGCACCGTCTCGACGAGCTGCGGCCGGCCAGCGCGCTGGTCGAGGCGGTGCGGCGCGAGGCGCCCGCGCTCGAGGTGACCGAGCTGTTGTACCTGGGCCTGGAGACGCCGCGGCCGGTGGTGCGGGCGGCGGTGGCCAGCCCGCGCCACCTGGTGCGCGGCGCCGAGACCGGCTTCGTGATGCTGCATCCCTACACCGGCAAGGTGCTCGACACCAGCATGTTGCCGGGCCGGGGCGATACCTGGAGCGACGTGGTGGCGCCGATGTTCGCGCTGCATTTCGGCAGCTACGGCGGCGATCCGATGCGTTGGGTGTATTTCCTGTTTGGGGTCAGCGGCGCCTTCCTGTTCTATTCGGGCAATCTGCTGTGGGTGGAGAAGCGGCGCAAGAACCAGTTGCGCGACGGCCCGGTGCCGCGGCAGTCGCGCGCCACGCGGCTGATGGCGGCGGCGACCGTGGGCGTGTGCCTGGGGTCGATCGCCGGCGTCGGCTTCAGCGTCGCGGCCGGCAAATGGCTGTTCGCGGCGGCCGGGAACATCAACTCGGCCCATCTGGCGGTGTACTACGGCGTGTTCGGGGCGGCGCTGGGCTGGGCGTTCTGGCGCGGCGCCGCCCCGAACACGCCGTAGTACACCGCCAGATGGGCCGAGT
>NZ_WWCX01000249.1:0-1232 GCF_009857655.1 Duganella vulcania | reverse complement strand
CTGCGGATTCAATCTGTCATCGCAACACATCTTTCAAATTGCTGAGCCGGCGTTTGGAAGTGCAGCGTCTTCCTGGGACGTTCGTTCAGCCTTCTGGCCACCTCATCGAGACTGTCCTGCGAGTAGGCGGAAAGGTCCATTCCCTTCGGAAAGTACTGGCGCAATAGCCCGTTTGTATTTTCATTCGAGCCTCGTTGCCACGGATTCTGCGGATCGCAAAAATACACCTGGATATCGGTGGCCAAGGTAAAACGCTTGTGGCCGGCCATCTCTTTCCCTCGATCCCAGGTCAGCGATTTGTAAAGCTCGTGCGGCAACCTGCGGGCATTGTCGATCAGTGCGTTGACCACCGTTTCAGTATCCTTGCCGGCGACCTTTACGAGCATGACATAACGCGTCTGACGCTCGACCAGCGTCGCAATCTGGCTGTTGTGGCTGCCGAACAGCAGATCACCTTCCCAATGCCCTGGCACCGCTCGATCCTCCGCCGTTGCAGGACGCTCGCTGATCGATACCGCGTCAGTGATCCGGCCGTGATTGTCCGTCTTCTGGGTATGGTGGCGTGAGCGGCGCATAATACGTGTACGTCGCAAATGCTCCAACAGCTCCTTCTTCAAGGCGCCGCGCGCTTGAACGTAAAGGCTCCGATAGATCGTCTCGTGCGACACCTGGTACTCCCCGTAGTCCGCAAACAAATGCTTGAGCCAACCGGCGATCTGCTCTGGCGACCACTGCAGTTGAAGCTTAGCGGCTACCATATTGGCCAGCATGCGGTTTTCCGCCAGCTTACAGGGTTTGGGGCGGCGCGCCCGATCCCAAGCATGCTGATCTGCCTGATTTGCACGATACATAGCCTGACCGCCATTACGTCCAATCTCCCGGCTGACGGTCGAAGGCGCTCGGCCGAGACGCGCCGCAACCGAGCGGATTGACTGCCCAGCAACGATGGAACGAGAAATTTCCTCGCGCTCAGCCAGCGTTAATGCCAGCCGGGATCGACATCGCGGCGCTGGCCGTATGCCACCCGTCTCAGCCAAAATTCTTTCTACGGAGGAATGGTTGCGATCGAACATCTGTGCGATCATCTGCAGAGAGTCACCTTGCTTCCAGCGCTCCCACATCTGCGCCTTCTGGCATTCCGTGTAGTGGATTCGAGGTTTCTGTTTCATCGTCAACACTCCTCATGCTTGCGCATTTAGCTTAGAGTGTTGCGACCACCGATTGAATCCGCA
>NZ_WWCX01000248.1:0-1241 GCF_009857655.1 Duganella vulcania | reverse complement strand
GGCCGTTGTCGCTGGCGCTCAGGTTCATGCCCTGGCCGGGCGCCAGCACCGCCAGCGGCGGCAGCGGCGCGGCCTGGGCGGCGCCGGTGTGCTGCAACGGCACGGTAAAGCTGAACACGCTGCCCCGCCCCGGCGCGCTGCGCACCTCGATGCGGCCCTGCATCAGGATCACCAGCCGGCGGCAGATCGCCAGGCCCAGGCCGGTGCCGCCGTACTCGCGCGTGGTCGAGCCGTCCACCTGGGCGAAGGCCTCGAAGATCAGGTGCTGCTTTTCCGGCGGCACGCCGATGCCGGTGTCGCGCACCGCGAAGGCGATCTCGCTGCGGCCGTCGCGCTCGGCGCCGACCGACAGCGCCACCGTCACGCCGCCGGCGTCGGTGAACTTGATGGCGTTGCCGACCAGGTTGAGCAGCACCTGGCGCAGCCGGCCCGGATCGCCCTTCATCAGGCGCGGCACTTCGGGCGGAACCTCGGCCGCCAGCGCCAGCCCTTTCTGCCGCGCCCGCAGGCTCATGGCGCGCAGCGTGTCGGCCACCAACTGGCGCAGGTCGAACGGCACTTCCTCGATCTCCAGCTTGCCCGCCTCGATCTTGGAAAAGTCCAGGATGTCGTCGACGATGTGCAGCAGCGCGTCGGCCGAGGCCTTCACCAGCGCCAGGTCGGCGCGCTGGCCGGCGTCGATGTCCGATTCGAGCACCAGCTCGGTCATGCCGAGGATGCCGTTCATCGGCGTGCGGATCTCGTGGCTCATGTTGGCCAGGAATTCGCTCTTGGCGCGGCTGGCCGCCTCGGCCGATTCGACCGCGTGCTGCATGGCGGCGCGGGCCGCGCGCTGCTCGCTGATGTCGATGAAGTAGCCCAGCATGTAGGACAGGCCGCCGGTGCGGATCACCTTGCGGCTGACCAGCACGTCGAGCGGCGGATCGAAGGTGGCCATGCGGCGCTCGGTGGTGACCATGCGGCCGGTGGCCCAGGCCTGCTCGTCCTCGACGTGGGTGGCGGCGGCCCAGCGCGGCGAGGCGAAGTCGTCCACCGTGCGGCCGAGGATTTCCGCCCGCGAGCGCTGGGTGAATTCCTCGAAGCGGCTGTTGAAGCGCAGGAAGCGGCCGTCGCGGTCCTTGAGGAAGATGGGGATGGGCAGCTGGTCGAGGATCTGCTCGGTGAGCTCCTGCTGGTCGCGCGCGGCGCGCTCGCCGGCCGGCGCCCGCGGCTGGCCGCGCAGGTCGGCGTGCAGCTCGTGC
>NZ_WWCX01000247.1:0-1243 GCF_009857655.1 Duganella vulcania | reverse complement strand
CGCCGTCCACGCTGAAGGCCGCGCCCACGTAGCGCGAACGCGCGCCGCGCCGCGCCAGGTAGATGCAGGGGGCGGGGCCGGCGCCGCGCATCAGCAGCCGGCCGTCGTCATGCGCCACCGCCTGCATGCCGAAGTCGGCCAGGAAGGTGGCGGCGGCGTCGAGGTCCGGCTTTTCGAACATCAGGAAGGCCAGCGCCTGCGCCTTGACCAGCGCGGCGGGGCGGGGCAGCTTGAGCACACCCGGCGGCAGCGCGTGTTCCGGGTAGGCCTGCGGGGTGCGCAGCGGGGCGCGATTCGATCCGCTCATCATGTCTCCTTGTCGACGGTGTCGCCGGGGTGGCGATCTCTTTCGTTCTAGGAGTGACATTATCGTCATAATGACTTTGGTGTCAATTTATATTTTCGTGTGGCCGGCGCCCGATGTGGCCAATTTGGCCTGGTGCGATCTGGTATGATCGCGGCAGTGCCAACTGCCCGACGAGACAAAACCAGAATGCCAGCCGCCAAAGCCACCCAGGCCACCACCGACCACCGTCCGCGCGTCGCCGCCGAGCGCCGCGAGCGCATGCGCAAGCGCCTGGTCGAAAGCGCGTTGATCGTCTTCGCCCAGAAAGGCGTGGGGGCCAGCGTGATCCCGGAAGTGGTGGCGGCGGCGGAAGTGTCGCAGGGCTCGTTCTACAATTATTTCCGTACCAATGAGGAGTTGCTGGCGGCCGTCAGCGAGGAGCTCAGCAACGAGATGCTGCAGCTGATCGAGGGCGTGGTCGGCGCCATCGCCGATCCCGGCCTGCGGGTGGCCACGGCGATTCGCTGCTACCTGCAGCTGGCGCGCGGCAACCGGATGGCGGCGCGTTTCCTGGCCAGCGCCGGCGTGCGTGCTGGCGGCGAGCACAGCATGGTGTACGACGTGCTGCCGCCGGATCTGGAGGAGGGGGCCCGGCTGGGCCAGTTCGACACCGCAGCGCTGCCGGTGGCGGTGGACGTCATCAAGGGCGCGGTGCTGGTCGCCTTGCACCGCATGGCGCATGGCCGCATCGCCAGGGATTACCCGGAGCAGATGGTGCAGGCCATGCTGCGTTCGCTCGGCATGAGCATGACCGACGCGGTCCGCCTGACGGCCGCGCCGCTGCCGCGCCTGGCCATCCAGGCCGAATCGCTGTTGGCCCGCGTCCAGGCGCGCGCGGCCGTGAAGGACGCCGACAGCTGACCCGTCGGCGCGGCCGGTGCCGTTGCGGCGCGATCC
>NZ_WWCX01000246.1:0-1340 GCF_009857655.1 Duganella vulcania | reverse complement strand
GCTGGCGGCGCTGGCAGCCAAGCGGCGCGCCGCGGCCGGGGCACCGCGCGGCGCGCGCTACGCCTGGACCGTGTTCCGCTCCGACCACAGCGCCCACGACTGGCTGGCCGAATACGCGGTCACGCGCCAGGTGGAGCCGCCGCTGCAGGCGTTCCGCATGAGCGAGGTGGCGGCCGCACATGTGCATGTCGAGGAGCGCCGGCTGGGCCGCGCCGTGCTGTTGCCGAACAATTTTTAAACCACAAAAACGGAGACCAACCATGCCTGACCATTCCCCCATTCCGCCGGCACCAGCCGCCGGCATCCGCTCGCAGGACGAGCTGACCGCCTACGAGCAAACCCCGTGGCAGCGGCAGCTACCGGCCCGCAGCACCTACGAGCTGCTGCGCCAGGCCTGCGTACGCGATCCGCAGCGCACGGCGCTGCGCTTCGTGCCGACCGGCGCGCCGGATGCGCCGGAGTACGCGGTCGACTACGGCACGCTCCTGGCGCAGGTGACACGCGCCGCCAACGCCTTCCACCGCGCCGGCGTCGCGCCCGGCCAGGCGGTGACGCTGCTGCTGCCCAACCTGCCCGAGACCCACTACGCCCAGCTGGGCGCGCAGGCGGCCGGCATCGCCAGTCCGGTCAATCCCATGCTCGACATCGAGCACATCGCCAGCATCGTCGACGCCACCGGAGCCGTCGCGCTGGTGGCGCTGGCGCCGGCGCCCGAGAGCGACATCTGGGCCAAGGCGGTGGCGGTGGCCGAGCGCTGCCCGTCGCTGCGCACGCTGTTCGTGGTCAGCCCGGCGCCATATGCCGGCCCTGCAGCCGGCGCGCTCGAGGCGCTGTACCAGGCCGCCCCCAAGCCGCTGCGTGCGGGCCTGCGCATCGTGCGCTTCGACCAGGCGCTGGCCGCCGAGCCTTCGGACCGGCTGCTGTCGGGCCGCGTCATCGACGGCGGCGAACGCTGCGCCTACTTCCACACCGGCGGCACCACCGGCCTGCCGAAGATCGCCATCCACACCCACCTGAACGAAACCTTCGTGGCCTGCATGCTGGGCGCGCTGGAGCCGCAGCCGCACGTGGTGCTGTGCGGCCTGCCGCTGTTCCACGTCAACGGCGCCATGGTGACAGGGCTGGCCGCCTTCCACGGCGGCTGGGAGGTGGTGATGCTGACGCCGCAGGGCTATCGCGGCAAGGACGTGCTGCCGAACTTCTGGCGGCTGGTGGAGCGCTTCCGCGCCACCACCTTCAGCGCCGTGCCGACCGTGTTCGCGGCGCTGGCCGGCCTGCCGCGCGACGGCGCCGACCTGTCATCGCTGCGCCACGCCTTCTGCGGCGCGGCGCCGCTGCCG
>NZ_WWCX01000245.1:0-1352 GCF_009857655.1 Duganella vulcania | reverse complement strand
CCGTTCCCGGCCAACCGCGACCGGTACGACCGCGAGCGCGACGACAACCGCCGCCAGTTCCGCCAGCCGGAGGAGCGGCGCCAGGTGTCGCCGCAGCAAGCGCCGCAGCCGATACAGCAGCCGCAGCCGGTGCCGCAACGGCCGGCGCCGCAGGTTCAGCCGCAGCCGCGCGAGAACCGCGACAGCGGCCACGACAAGCAGCAGGAGCGCCGCAAGGAGGAAGGCCGCGAGCGCGGCGACAGCCGCAACCAGAACCGCCAATGACCGTCTGTTCCGGAAAATGCGGCGTCCAGGGCGCCAAATCGACAGTTCGTCACATACAGGTGGACTTTCTATATTGTAAAGTGTAATGTTGTAAAATAGATAAACCCGGCGGGAAGCGTGAGAACAAGGATGGCGACATCCGCCACGCAGGACCGTCGAGACTGTCCCTTTTTGCCCCAACTATTTTCCGGATTTTTCCCAATTTCCGATCAGAGAATAGTTTTTGCCAGCCCTCGCGGCTGGCTTTTTTTTGGCGCGGCGGCCTAGGCCTGTCCGGCCTTCAGGCGCAGCCGCGCCCGCCATTCGCCCAGCGCCGACAGCGCGCCCTGGAATTCGCGTTCGATCAGGTCGGCCTCGGCCGGCGTGACCTTGCCGTCCAGTAGCGCGGTCGACACCGCTTCCGCCACCGCCCCCACCTGGCTCATCACCTTGCACACCGTCTGCGACAGGTCGTCGTCGCCGATGTTGTCCGGGGTCGGCACCACGAAGGCCGCCATGCCGTGCCGCACCAGCAGTGCGTGCAGCGGCAGGTGGGCGTCGGCCACGCCGGCCTGGTGGCACAGGTGCACCACCGTCGAGACTTCCTCGAACGACGGGTAGTGCGAGGCGATGGTCGGCGCCAGCTTGTTGCGCAGGACGTTGACCGAGATGCCCATCGCCTGCGCCAGCGCGTCGATGCCGCCGGGGTAGCTGCGCGCCACTTTGTACAGCGCGTCGTGTTGATTCATGTCCAGGTATTTGCGTGTCATGGTGAAGCTAGCCTTTTATTACCGATGCAGTCGCCGGCGCGCGGCGCTATGCTGATTTTCATTCAACTTCTTTGCGAAAAGACATCATGAAGTCCTTTCATTCTGCGCTGCTATTGACGTTATGTCTTGCGCTCGGCACCCATGGGGTGGCGCAGGCGCGAACGTCTTCGCATTCTGGCACATCGTCGTCGTATAAAAGTGGATTTTCTTCACAAAAGAGCAACTCCTCGCGGAGCACGCCGGCCGCGCCGCCGGCCAGCCGCCAGAGCGGTCCCGGCGCGTTCGGCAAGGCCGCCGGTTCGCCGGCCTCGGCCATGCCGCGCAACACCTCGGCCGCCT
>NZ_WWCX01000244.1:0-1390 GCF_009857655.1 Duganella vulcania | reverse complement strand
GATCGTGTCCCACGGAGTGGTGTATGAAGCTGGCGCCGAGTTCGGCGCTAAGGCTTGAGCAATGATGAGATGGCCATCGTGATTCATGAGTAGGTTGGGGTTACCAGACCTTAACCAGTCAGAGGAAACCACGATGACCACGCCCACTACTATGGCATTGACGGAGCTCGCCGCAAAGGGTGCCGATGCCGATTTCATCAAACAAACGCTTCAATTTGCCTTGCAACGCCTGATGGAGATGGATGTCGAGGCGCTTTGCAATGCGGCGTATGGAGAGCGCAGTGCGGAACGCTCCAATAGTCGTAACGGCTACCGTGAACGCGCCTTGGAAACCCGGGCCGGCACGGTTGGCTTGAAGATCCCCAAACTGCGCAACGGTAGCTACTTCCCCGATTTTCTGGAGCCCCGCCGCACCGCCGAAAAGGCGCTGACGGCGGTCATCCAGGAGGCCTACATTCAAGGCATCTCGACGCGCTCGGTCGACGAGCTGGTCAAGGCAATGGGCATGAGCGGTGTGTCCAAGAGCCAGGTGTCGCGTCTGTGCGAGGAGATCGACGGACGCGTGCAGGAATTTCTGAACCGGCCGATCGAGGGCGATTGGCCCTATCTCTGGATCGACGCGACCTATGTCAAAACCCGTCAGGCCGGGAGGATCGTGTCCGTGGCCGTAATAATCGCCGTGGCCGTCAATACTGACGGCGTAAGGGAGATACTGGGCGTGGCCACAGGCGCCTCGGAAGCGGAACCGTTCTGGAGCGAGTTCTTACGCAGCCTGACCCGGCGCGGGCTGCGCGGCGTCAAACTGGTCATCTCTGATGCGCACGAGGGGCTCAAGGCGGCCATCGCCAAAGTGCTGAAGGCGAGCTGGCAACGCTGCCGCGTGCATTTCGTGCGCAACGCGCTGGCCCACGCCAACAAGGGCCAGCGTCAGGCCCTGCTAGCTCTGATCAACACGATCTTCGCCCAGGACACGCCGGAGGCGGCCAGCGCCCAGTGGCGCACCGTCACCGACCAGCTGCGCCCCAAATTCCCGAAGCTGGCCGACATGATGGAGACGGCCGAGCACGACGTGCTCGCTTACATGGCCTTCCCGAGCGCACATCGGGTGCAATTGCGCAGCACCAATCCACTGGAGCGCCTGAACGCCGAGGTCAAGCGGCGCACCAACGTCGTTGGCATCTTCCCCAACGAGCGCGCCATCATCCGTCTGGTCGGCGCTATGATGTTGGAACAGAACGACGAATGGTCCTTGCAACGGCGGTACATGCAACTCGAAGGCTTGCAGTCGCTATGTGATGCTCAGCCTGCACGGCTGTCGGCCGTCATTAACTGAGCGGGAGCCCAGCCTCCCAGGAATCACAACTCATACACCACTCCGTGGGACGCGATC
>NZ_WWCX01000243.1:0-1430 GCF_009857655.1 Duganella vulcania | reverse complement strand
GCCGCAGCCGGGGCCTGGCCGCGCCACGCCTCCAGCGCGCGCACGGTGCGCTGCGCGGTCACGTCCCACGAGAAGCGCTTGGCCTGTTGGGCGCCGTGCGCGCGCAGGCGCTGCTGCAGCGCGTCGTCGGTCAGCACCTCGGCGATCTTGGCGGCGATGGCGGCCGGATCGTCGGCGTTGAACATCGCCTCGTCGCAGCCGATCACTTCCGGAATGCTGGTGTTGTCGGCGCCGATCACCAACGCGCCGCAGGCCATGGCCTCCAGCGCCGGCAGGCCGAAGCCCTCGTGGCGCGACGGGAAGACAAACAGCGCGGCATTGCGGTACAACTCGATCAGGTCGGTGTCGCTGACGTAGCCGGTGAAGACCAGCTCGTCGGCGGCGAGGCCGGCGCGCGCCGCGTGCGCCAGCAGCGCGTCGCGGTCGTGCTGGCCCACCTTGCTGGCGATCAGCAACTGGTGGCCGGTGCGCACCGCCGCCGGCAGCAGGCTGAAGGCGGTGATCAGGCCGTCGATGTTCTTGCGGGCGTCGAAGCCGCCGGGCGCGTACATCAGCATGGCGCGCGTCAGGCCGTAGCGGGCGCGCAGCTCGGACCACAGGCGGGCGTCCGGCGCGGCCGGCTGGAAGCTGTCGTCCACCGCGGTGGAGATGGCCACCACCTGCTCCGGCGGCAGCCGCAGCGCGTCGATGGCTTCCTGGCGCGAGTAGTCGGAGATCGACAGCAGCAGGCCGGCGCGGCGCAGCGAGGCGATCTTGCGCTCGTAGTAGGCGCGCTGGGCCGGCGTGCCGAGGTAGGCGTCCGGATTGAGGAAGGGGATCAGGTCGTACAGCACCACGGCGGTGCGCTCGGCGCCGGCGAAGGCGCCAACCGAGACCACGGCGTCGTCGACAAAGCCCTCGAACAGGCTGGTGACCAGCACCGCGTCCGGCCGCAGCTGGGCGATGGCGTGCTCGCGCAGCAGCTCGGCGGCGCGGGTGCGGGCGCTGTTGTCGGTGTGCAGCTCGGCCAGCGGCACCGGCACCTCGAATACGCGGATGCGCTCGGGCGGCACCAGGCCGGCGAAGGCGGTGCGCAGGTCGGCGATGGCGTCGGCCAGCGCGCCGTTGAGCAGCAGCCAGACCTCGTGCGGGCCGGCGTTGCGCGCCACGCCCAGCGCCAGCGCCAGCGAATAGCGGCCGATGCCGCGGAAGCGGCTTTCGGATTGGGCTCCCTGCAAATCGATGACGATACGCATCAATGTTTCCTTGTCTTCTTGAGCGCGGATTGAAGGTCGCGGTACACGCGCAGCGCGCGCGGCGACATGTCGCCCAGCGGCGCCTGCGGTTCGGGCGGCATGGCCTGGCCGGCGGCGATGCTGGCCTGGTAGACGCGGGTCACGCCGGGGATGCGCAGCAACAGCGGCCGCAGCAGGCGCTTGAGGCGCGGCGCG
>NZ_WWCX01000242.1:0-1463 GCF_009857655.1 Duganella vulcania | reverse complement strand
AGCTTGGCCGCCGCCAGCGCGGCCAGCTGCGCCGTGCTCAGGCCCGCCGTCTGCGCGGTCGTGAACGCTACCGCCTGCGCCGTCGTCAGCGCGCCGATCTGCGCGGTCGACAGCACCGCCAGCTGCGCGCTGCCCAGCGCCAGCAGGTCGCGCGTCTCGATCGCCGCCAGGTCGTCCGACCCCAGCGCCGCCAGCAGCGGCTTGCTCAGCGCACCCACCTGGCTGGACGTCAGCGCCACCATCTGATCGGTGGTCAGCAGGTCGACGCCGGCCAGGTGCGCGGTCGGCAGCGCCGCGATCTGGCGCACCGACAGCGAGGCGATCTGCGCCGTGCCGAACGCGTGCAACTGCTCCGGCACCAACTGCGCGATCACGGCGGTGTTCAAGGCGCCGACCGCCGCCGTGGTCAAGGCCGCCAGGCCGTCGCTGCCCAGGCCGCGCAGCTGGGACGCCACCAGGGCGGCCGCCTGCGCCGCGCTCAGCGCGCCCACCTGCGTGGTTGACCACGCCGCCAGCTGCGCCGTGTTCAGGCTGGCGATCACCTGCGACGACAGCGCCGCCAGGTGGGCGGTGTCGATGGCCGCCACCTCGTCCTGCCGCAACGCCTGGTATTGGCGCGAGCTCAGCACGCCGAACTGCGTGACCGACAGGCCGGCGAATTGTTCCAGCGTCAGGCCGGCCAGCGCGGCGGTGGTCAGCGCCGCCACCTGGCGCCCGGCCAGTGCGCCGATCTGGCGGCTGGTCAGGGCCGCCAGGTTGGCCGGCGACAGGCCGGCGATCACCGAGCTGTTCAGCGCCGCCAGGTCGCTCAGCTGCAGGTTGGCCACCACCTCGGCCGACAGCGCGGCGAACTGCGCGCTGCTCAGCATGGACGCCTGGGCGCCGGTGAAGGCGTTGATCTGGTCGCTGCTCATCGCTTGCAGCTGGTCGGTGCGCAGGCCGGGGATGGCACCGATGCGCAGCGCGGCGATCTCCGCCGTGTGCATCTGGGCCAGCACCTCGGCCGACAGCGCGGCGATGTGCTGGCTGCCCAGGCCGGACGCCTGGACCGTGGTCAGGCCGAGGATCTGCTCGCTGCCCAGCACCGCCAGCTGGGCGGTGCTCAGGCCGTAGATGGCGGCCGCGCTCAGCGCCGCGAAGTCCTGCGACTCCAGCGCCGCCACCGCGGCCAGCGACAGCGCCGCCATTTGCGCGCCGCTTAAAGTGGCCGCCTGCGCGGTGGTCAGCGCGATGGCCTGCTCGACCGACATGCCGGCCAGCGCGGCGGGTTTCAGCTGGGCGATTTGCGCCGTGCTGAGGGAACCGATCTGGTGCTCGGCGCCGCCCAGCGCGGCGAACTGCGCCGAGTTCAACACGCCGAACATCGCCGCCGGCAGGGCCGCCAGCGCGGCGGGCGACAGCTCCGCCAGACGGGCGGCCGACAGCCCGCCGGCCGCGGCCGGATTCAGCTTGGCGAGCTGCGC
>NZ_WWCX01000241.1:0-1469 GCF_009857655.1 Duganella vulcania | reverse complement strand
CTTTGGCCACCCATATCCAACGCTTCAGAGTGCTCGTGATGGAATTGACAGATTCCTCATCCTCGCCACCTGTGTTGGGGCGACGCCAGAGGCTATCTATGCTCCTAATGGGCTACAAATGCTTTACTATGGTATTCTCACTATGAACTCGCTGACTCCGCATTTAGAGCTCTTCGAAACAAAGGCGGCATCGTATCGCTCCCGCTGGCCGTGGCTTCAAAGCATTGGCCTCAAGGCTAATGTCATTGGTGATCAGCAGGTTGGCCGATAGCGGCCAGCAGCAGACAATCACTAAATAAGTTTAAATGACAGTTTATTTAGCTAGATACACTCAATTCTTTCACCTTGGACTTGGCTTATGAAGCCGTCTTGCCCAAAATGTCACGCTCGCGTTTCAATGGAAACTCACGGCGGATTGTTTTTAGTTAAATGCCCTTCTTGCGACTGGTTTGAAGAAGGCACGTGTAGTCAGCCGCTATTTTCTTCGATACACACGCAGTTTCTCGTTGCTAAGGCAGCACCTCCAGTGTCTGCGGATGCGCTAAAGGTTATTCGTGCGGAGCATTTTCCTGCAAGAGATATGTCCTTGGGAGCTTTACGCAACGAGCTGATATCTGACTTCGGTCTAATGGTCGGCTACATTCCGCTACATCGTGAGCACGAGTTCACGGCCAAGTTGTCGGCAGTGGGTGTGAGACTGGAAGTTCTAACGCATGAAGAAGATTAAGCGCATTCATTTCGCTCCAATTCTGCTACGGGCCGCTTCCGTCGGGTCGTGACAAATCGTGAACTTTGCAAGCAGGCAAAATGCTATTCTGACCATCCAGGCAGCAGCCGGCCAGAAGCAGACGGAGTTGGATTGTTGAACGGGGTTCTAATTTTTGTGAGCAAATTGCATGAAGATTCGAAGTATTCTATTAATCATAGTAGCGCTATTCACGCTGAGCAGTTCGGCGAGCGAGTCAAGAATAGTCGAAAAGCTGAAGCAAGCTAAGAATAAGCAGCAGTGTATTGAACGAGGTGGGAAATGGATTCTTTTCCCAATGGGCCAGTTCTATTTTTGTGCAATCGAAACCGGTGACTCGGGTAAGACATGTTCTGATGATAACGAGAGCCAAGGTGACTGCACTCCCGTGAAGAACAAGGCTGCGAAGCCAGGCATCTGTGCACCGACATTGCCTATGCCAAGCGGATGCTCGGAGCACATAGTTAGCGGCAAGATAATCGCGGAGCCGTGTGTTTAAACTGGGCTGAAACCGGCCATAAGCGGCCGCTGTCAATTTCGGAGTTTTCAATGGTATTTATTTGGGCATAATTACTAGGTATAGAGAAGAAATATGAACTGAATCGCCACGAGTCTGCTAGACACCCGCGAGCCGTTCAAAATGCCTTCGCTCATACTCTGCTGGCGAAAGCCTGTCATTAAATCCGTGACGGCGCTTCGGATTGTAGAACATCTCGATGTAGTC
>NZ_WWCX01000240.1:0-1535 GCF_009857655.1 Duganella vulcania | reverse complement strand
CCGGCGCCCCGCAGCCGCGCCTGACGCCGCGCCAGTGCGAGGTGCTGGCGCTGGTCTGCCAGGGCCTGTCGAACAAGCTGATCGCGCGGCGCCTGAACCTGTCCGAGAACACCGTGCGCGGCCATGTGCAGGCGCTGCTGGCCATGCTGGGCGTGGTCAGCCGCGCCGAGGCGGCTTTTGTCGCGCGCCAGCGGGGCCTCGTTGCTTAGCCCGCCCGCCACCGAACGCCTGATCCGCGCCGAGCAGGCGCGCCTGTTGATGGGCAATATGGGCAGCTCGCTGCTGCCGGCCATCGCCGTCGCGCTGCTGCTGGTGTACGTGCTGGCCACGCCGGACAACACGCTGGCGCTGCGCCTGTGGTGCGCGGCCGTGATCGCCTCCAAGGTGTACGCCAGCTGGGACGCGCGGCGCCTGCTGCGCGCGCCCATCCTGGCCGAGCACGCCGACCGGCTGACGCGCCGCCTGATCGTGCTCAACGCGATTGACGGCGCGGCCTGGGGCATGCTGGCGTTCGCCGGCCTGGACCCGGCCTCCACCGCCAACAGCATCCTGGTGGTGGCGGTGCTGGCCGGCATCGTCGGCAACTCCATGTCGCTGCTGTCGCCGGTGCTGCCGGTGTTCGCGGTGTTCTGCGTGTTTGAATTGGGCGCGCTGGCGCTCAAGGCCTGGACCATGGGCGACCTGGCGTTCCAGGCGCTGAGCCTGGCCGTGCTGGTCTACCTGATGAGCCTGCTCAGCCAGGGCCGCAACAGCTCGCGCGCGGCGCGCGCCGCGATCCAGCTGCGCTTCGACAACATCGAGCTGATCGACCAGCTGCGGGTCGAGACCGAGAAGGCGCGCCAGGCGCTGCACGCGGCCGAGCAGGCCAACCTGGCCAAGTCCAAGTTCCTGGCCGCCGCCAGCCACGACCTGCGCCAGCCGATCCACGCCCAGGGCCTGTTCCTCGAGGTGCTGGGACGCTCGGCGCTGACGCCGGCCCAGCAGGAGGTGCTGGCCAGCGCGCGCTCGGCGTCCGAGGCCTCGGCCAGCATGCTGCACACGCTGCTGGACTTCTCGCGCATCGACGCCGGCGTGGTCGAGGCCCACATCGTGCCGTTCCGCCTGCAGCCGCTGCTGGCCAAGATCGAGAGCGAGCTGGCGCCGCAGGCCGACGCCCAGGGCCTGGTCTACCGCACCCACGACAGCGAGCTGGTGCTGCAATCGGACCCCGCGCTGGTCGAGCTCATCCTGCGCAACCTGGTGTCGAACGCGGTGCGCTACACGCTGCGCGGCGGCATCCTGGTCGGCTGCCGCCGGCGCGCGGGCGGCGCCGTGATCGAGGTGTGGGACAGCGGCATCGGCATCGCCGCCGCGCAGCAGCAGGAAATCTTCCAGGAGTTCCACCAGCTCGGCAATCCCGAGCGCGACCGCCAGAAGGGCCTGGGGCTGGGCCTGTCGATCGCGCGCGGCCTGGCGCGCATCCTGGACGCGCCGCTGACGCTGTCCTCGCAGCCGGGACGCGGCAGCGTGTTCCGGCTGGCGCTGCCGCTGGCGCG
>NZ_WWCX01000023.1:0-75112 GCF_009857655.1 Duganella vulcania | reverse complement strand
GCCTGCGCGCGGCCGGCGCCGTGGTCGACGTGGTGCCGGCCTACCGCCGCTCGGTGCCGCGCCTGACGCCGGCGCTGGCGGCCACCTTGCGCGCTTTGCTGGCGCAGCAAAACGACTGGATCATCACCAGCTCCGAGGCCCTGCGCGGCCTGTGCGCGCTGCTGGCCCAGCTGGACGCGGAACACCCTGATGCAACGCAGCAGAATGCTGTTGCGGCGATGCAACAGCAGCATTTGATCATTCCGCACGCCCGAATTGCCGAAACGGCAAACAATTTGGGCTTTTCCCGACTGACGCTCACCGGATCAGGCGACGAACGCCTGCTGGCCGCGTTACAATCACGCCTATGAACGATTTGCCTACCTTACCCGATCCTGTCGTCTCCGCCGGCGCCGCCGCCGAGACTCCGCCCGCGGCCAAGCCGCAGCCCGAGCCCAGCCTGCTCGAAACCGTGCAACAGCCGCAAATGCTGCTGGTCGGTATCGTCGTGCTGGCCATTTTGCTGGCCGGCCAGACCTGGTCCTCGCACAACCAGGTGCGCAACCTGCGCGAGGAAATGGCGCGCCGCCTGCAAAAGGGCGACGCCAGCAACGCCGAAACCGGCACCCTGGCGCGCGCCGTGCAGGAGACCAGCAAGGAGCTGCAAGGCAAGGTCGCCCTGTTGGAAAGCAAGCAGCAGGAAGCGCAGAGCCAGCAACTGGCGCTGGAGCAGCTGTACCAGGACCTGTCCAAGAACCGCGACGAGTGGGCGCTGACCGAAATCGAGCAAGTGCTGTCGACCGCCAGCCAGCAGCTGCAACTGGCCGGCAACGTGCCGGGCGCGCTGATCGCGCTGCAGAACGCCGACCGCAGCCTGTCGCGCTCGGACAAGCCGCAATTCATCACCATCCGCCGCGCCATCGCCAAGGACACCGAAAAGCTCAAGGCCCTGCCGAGCGTGGATTCGGTGGGCATGGCGCTGCGCCTGGACAACGTGATCGCGCAGATCGACACGCTGCCGATGTTGTCGGACGAGCAGCCGACGCTGCCGGCGCCGCCGGAAAAGAAGGCCAAGGCCAAGCCGGCCGCGGGCAAGGGCGGCAAGCCTGAGCCGGTTGAGCAGACCAGCCCGTGGCTGCAAGCGATGCAGGACGCCTGGAGCGGCTGGAGCACCGAGATGTGGACCGATGTGCGCCAGCTGATCCGCGTACGCACCGTGACCACGCCGGACGCGCTGATGCTGTCGCCGACGCAGGCCTACTTCCTGCGCGAGAACCTCAAGCTGCGCCTGCTGAACGCGCGCATGGCGCTGTTGTCGCGCAACGAGGCGGCCTTCCGCGCCGACCTGATCGCGGCGCAGGAAGCGCTGGTCAAGTATTTTGACGTGCGCGCCAAGTCGACGCAGACCGTGCAGATGCTGCTGCGCCAGGTGCAGAGCAACAACCTGGCGATCGAGATGCCGACCCTGTCGGACAGCCTGAATGCTGTGCGCAACTACAAAGCGAAGCCATAGTCATGCGTTTATTTCTCTGGATAGTCGCTTTGATGGCCGCGGCCATCGGTATCGCCGTGACGGCGCGTTTCAACCCGGGCAACGTGGTGCTGTTCTACCCGCCGCACCGGATCGACCTGTCGCTGAACTTCTTCGTGGTGCTGGAGGTGGCGCTGTTCGCCTTCCTGTACGTGGTGATCCGCGCCTTCCGCGCCACCGTCAAGATGCCGGGCAAGGTCGCCGCCTACCGCCAGCGCAAGCGCGAGCGTGACGGCAACAAGGGCTTGCGCGAAGCGCTCAAGGCCCTGTTCGAAGGCCGCTTCGGCCATGCCGAGAAGGCCGCGATGCGCGCCTCGGAGCTGCCGGAAAACGCCGGCGTGGCCTCGCTGATCGGCGCCCGCGCCGCGCACCGCATGCGCCAGAGCGTCCGCCGCGACAACTGGCTGGCCAAGCTGGCCGACGACAACGCGATGAAAACCGCGCGCCTGATGACGATGACCGAACTGCTGGTCGACGACCACCAGCCGGAGCAGGCGCTGGCGGCGGTGCAGGAGCTCAACGCCAGCGGCACCCGCCACATCCACGCGCTGCAATGGTCGCTGAAGGCACACCAGCAGGCCAAGAACTGGCCCGAAGTGCTGCGCCTGGTGCGTTCACTGGACAAGCACCGCGCGCTGCATCCGGCGCTGTCGTCGCGCCTGCGCGAGCTGGCCTACGACGACATGCTGTCCGACAGCACGCACGACGCCGAATCGCTGCAACGCGTGTGGGCCACCGTGCCGAACGCCGACCGCATCAAGCCCTATGTGGCCTGCCGCGCCGCCACGGCGCTCAACGCGCGCGGGCTGCACGACGAGGCGCGCCTGGTGGCCGAGGAATCGCTGGCCGCCGACTGGGACGACCGTGTGGTGCGGGCCTACCGCGAAGCCGCCGCGCCGGCCGGCTCGGCCGCGCTGCTGATGCAGATCGAGCATTGCGAGAACTGGATCCACGCGCGTCCAACCGACGCCGAACTGGCGCTGACGCTGGGTTCCCTGTGCCTGAAGCAGAAACTGTGGGGCAAGGCGCAGCGCTACCTGGAGCAGGCTTTGTCGGATGCGGCCGATCCGCGCATGGTGCGCGAATCGCACCTGAAGCTGGCGCAGATGCACGAAGCGCTGGCCCAGCCGGAAGAAGCGGCCAGCCACTACCGCCAATGCGCGCTGGCCACCATCCTCTAAAAAAGAACCCGTCCTTGCGACGGGTTTTTATTTTTCGGACTGATGATCTTCCGCCTGGTTTTCGGAGCCAGGTTTTCCGGTCTCAAGATACACCCAGATTGAAACGCCCAGTCCGACAATTATTGCGATGGTGGAGGCGATGAACATGCCTATCTCTCCTTGACTCTCGGAAGATAGTAAAACGCGACCACTCCGAGCGCCATTGACGCCATGGAAAAACCGGCGCTGATAAAAAACATCAAGCTCGGGTCGACCAAGCCAGGATCGCGCTCCGCGACGACGTTGAGCGCGCACAGCACGCCATATAAGGTGATGAATAGCAGCGATATGCTGTTAAGAACGTTCTTCATGCCAGCCCCTTTTATTGATGCGTGCTCCAATTCGTTAAAAACTGAAATGTGCAGCACCAACCCGAATGCCACGAAATCCGATGCGGTAAATGGGGCGACTCGGCCAGAAGAGGTAACAAGCCAGGTCAGCATACGCGCCACGATCGGGATTAACCCGACGATAACGGTGTAGGCAAGCCACTTGCTCTTAGCCGATTTCATGTGAGGCCCCGAAATCCTCAGTTTAGGCGGGCTTCCGGGTTTTGCTATTGAGTCCGCTCACGGCGCCGTGTAGAACCTTTTCAGCAGCGCGTTGACGGCGGCGGTCAGGCCCAGCATCGCCGCCGCGTGCATGCCGGCGGCCGCCAGCACCAGCGTCTGCGAACCGGCCACGGCCACCTCGCGGATGGTGCCGTCGCTGCCGCACAGCGGAATCAGCATCGGCGCCAGCATCCCGGCGCCGTGGAGGGCCGTCATCAAGGCGGCTGACGCGACGTGGCCGGCCGCGATCGGCGTCACGGCCTGCAGCGCTTGGTTATGCTGCCGCATGACAGCACGCGGCAGCCACCGGCGCGGGCTCGTAACGGTCGTGGTGGCGCACCCATGCCATGGTGTAGGGCAGGGCGTCCTCGTGGCGGCCCAGCGGCGTCAGGTCGAGGAAGTTATAGGTGTGCATCATCACCTCCACGCCACGGCCGTAGGTCGAGTAGCTGTGGTAGACCACGCCGTCGTCATCCTTGTAGAACACGCTGACGCCGGGCATGTCGGGGTTTTTAATCGGCTGGCGCTGGTAGTTGTAATAGATTTCGCCGCTGGCCAGCTCCTCGGGTCGGAAGCTGACGTGGAAGTCGTAGTTGAAATCGCCCTCGCCGGACGACACCCAGTTGAAGCGCCACCCCATGCGATGGCGGAAGCGCTCGATGTCCGCCGGCGCCGCGCGCGAGACCGCGACGAAGGTCACATCGCGCTGCGCCAGGTGGGCGAGGGCGCCGTCGGTGTGATCCGCCATGTAGGAACAGTGGCTGCAACCCTGTTCGGCGCCGGGGGTGAACATGAAGTGCTGCACCATCAGCTGGCGCCGGCCTTCGAACAGATCGGCCAGCGAGCGCCGGCCTTGCGGCGTGTCGAACACATAGTTTTTCTCGACGCGCACCCAGGGCAAGGCGCGGCGTTCGCGGGCGACCTGGTCGCGCATGTGGGTCAATTCCTTCTCGCGCGCCAGCAAGTTCTGGCGCTGCCGCAGCCATTCGGCTGGCGAGACGACGGCATGGTTCAAGGATTCGGTACTGGTCATGGTTGGCTCCTGTTGATGCGCCCCGGATTGGCGCTGCAGGACAACTTTAGGCCAGTGGCCGCGCGGCAGTGAGTAACAAGATTGTCGTGAAACCACCGCGCCGGGGCGGTTTTGCGGTGCTGCGCCGCACAAGCGGGCTGTACTTCGCTATAATTACGCGGTTAAACATTTGCCAGCACTTACGAGGAAACCCCCATGAGCTTGAACAAAGTATCTTCCGGCCGCGATCTGCCGAACGATTTCAACGTCATCATCGAAATCCCGATGAACGCCGATCCGATCAAGTATGAAGTTGACAAGGAATCGGGCGCGATCTTCGTCGATCGCTTCATGGGCACCGCCATGCACTACCCATGCAACTACGGCTACGTGCCGAACACCCTGTCCGCCGACGGCGACCCGGTCGATGTGCTGGTGATCACCCCGTTCCCGCTGATTCCGGGCGTGGTCGTGCGTTGCCGTCCTGTCGGCGTGCTGAAGATGACCGACGAAGCCGGCGAAGACGCCAAAGTCCTGGCCGTGCCGGTGGACAAAGTACTGTCGATCTACAGCCACTGGCAGAAGCCGGAAGACCTGAACGAACTGCGCCTGCGCCAGATCCAGCACTTCTTCGAGCACTACAAAGACCTGGAAAAAGGCAAATGGGTCAAGATCGACGGCTGGTACGGCCCGGAAGAAGCGAAAGCTGAGATCCTGAGCGGCGTCGCAGCGTACAAGAAAGAAAACGGCATCGCCTAATCAGCGCCGCCAATGGAAAAGCCCCGCAAGGGGCTTTTTTTTATCCGCGCGGCGCGCCGCTGGCCGCCTCGGCCTCGCGCCGCAGGCGCGACATGTATTGCGGCGTGATGCCCAGGTAGGACGCGATGGCCCGCTGCGAGATGCGCGCCTCCAGCCCCGGATATTCCTCGCGGAAGGCCGCCAGCCGCTCGTGGGCCGAGGTCTCGCCGTTGGTGTAGGCGCGCTGCGCCAGCGTCCGCAGGCCGTGCATGGCGATATTGAGGTGGTAGTGCTGCATCACCTCGTGCTGGGCGCGCAGTTCGCAGGAGTGCTTCCAGTCCAGCGTGAAGCCGTGGATCGGCGTTTCCGCGACCAGGAATTGCACCGCCGGCTGGCCGTCTTCGCCGTTGATCAGGTCCGTCAGCGTGGTGGCCGACTCGCCCTCGCGGTAGAACCGCAGCGTCACCTCGATGCCGTCGCGGTTGAAGAAACCGCTGCGCACCACGCCGCTGCTGATCCAGTGCACCTGGGTCGCCGGCACGCCGGCGCGCTGCAGATACTCGCCCTTGCGCACGTGGAAAGGCTTGGCGATGGGCGCCAAAAGCTCGGTTACGTTGCTGTAGGATTCCTCGCTGACGTCGATCCGCTTCATGGTCGCGGTCTTGAAGCGCTCACGTTGTCTTATAAAATCTGCATTCATGCTTGGCTTGCCACGTTCCTGATAAAACCTACAACGGGCCCAGAGTATAGGCTCGATTGAAATTGCTGTGAAGCAAACTGGTTTCATCCTCCGCGAAGATATTAGGTAACGCTTCCATTCTACCTGCGTTTTACGGAACCCTTTGCCCGCCACGCCGGTCTGACATGGGTGAGCGACGGTTGACGGGGAGGTAAGCATGGATGCGAGGCCGATGGTATTGCGCAGCTGGTGGATGCTGGCGCTGCGGGGCGTGTTGTTGCTGCTGTTGGGCGGGCTGGCGCTGGCGATGCCGGGACCGACCGTGCTGGGGCTGGTGGCGATCTTCGCCGTCTATGCGCTGCTGGCCGGCGTCATCTACCTGGCCGGCACCTGGCGACACCGGCGCCACGCCACCGGCTCGCACGCGGTCGACTGGTGGCTGCTGTTGTTGCTTGGTCTGGTGAGCGTGGGCGCCGGCGTGGTGGCCGTCATGCAGCCCTTGCTGGCTGCCCTGGTGCTGGCAATCGTCATCGGTGTCAACGCCATGATCAGCGGCGTGCTCGACATCATCCTGGCCGTGCGCCTGCGCAGCCACTTGCGCGGCGGCGCCTGGCTGCTGCTGGCCGGCGGCCTGGTGTCGCTGGTGGTCGGCACGGTGCTGGTGACGCTGCCGGGCATGGGCGTGCTGGCGCTGGTGTGGCTGGTCGGCGCGTATGCCATCGTGGCGGGCGTGCTGTACCTGATGCTGGCCTACCGCGCCTACACCCCCGCGCCAGGCCGCGCGGCCTGGCCGGGCCACGACGAGCGGCGCACGGGCGAGCGCCGCACGGCGCCGGCCAGCCAGCATTGATGTCAGCCGGCCTTGAACGGCACGTGTTCGGCCAGTTCGTCGATGTACTCGTCCATCGCCGCCGTTTCCTCGCGCAGGAAGTCGGCGATGGCGCCGGCGAAGCGCGGGTCGGCCACCCAGTGGGCGGACCAGGTCGGCGTCGGCACCAGCCCGCGCGACATCTTGTGCACGCCCTGCGCGCCGCCCTCGAAGCGGGCGATGCCGTGGCGGATGCAGTAGTCGATCGATTGCACGTAGCAGGTTTCGAAGTGCAGGCCGGAGACGAATTCCAGCGTGCCCCAGTAGCGCCCGTACATGATGCCGCCGCCCACCAGGTTCAGCGCGGCCGCCACCGGGGCGTCGCCGCGCTTGGCCAGCACCATCATCATGCTGTCCGGCGTCTCGCGCAGGATGCGCTCGAAGAAGGCCTTCGACAGGTAGGGCTTGGAGTAGTGCGCGTGGTAGGTCGACACATAGCAGCGATAGAAGAAGTCCAGCACCTCGGCGCCGATCCGCGCGCCGGCCAGGTGCTCGAAGACGATGCCGGCGTCCTGCACGCGGCGCCGGTCCTGGCGGATCTTCTTGCGCTTGTCCATCTTCATGCTCGACAGGAAGGCCTCGAAATCCGCATAGCCGGGATTATCCCAGTGGAACTGCACGCCCTCGCGCAGCATGTAGCCGGCCTCGGCCAGCGCCTGCTTGTCCTGCGCGTCCGGGAACAGGATGTGCAGCGACGACGTGCCCAGCTGGCGCGCCACCTGCAGCGCGGCGCGCGCCAGCAGCTGGCGGTCGTCCTGCGTGCGGGCCAGCAGGCGGCTGCCCGTCACCGGCGTGAACGGCACCGCCGACAGCAGCTTGGGGTAGTAGTCGATGCCGTTGCGGTGGAAGGCGTCGGCCCAGGCGTGGTCGAACACATACTCGCCCCGGCTGTGATCCTTCAGGTACAGCGGCATGGCGCCGGCCAGCACGCCGTCGCGGTGCAGCACCAGGTAGCGCGGCGTCCAGCCGGTGTCGGGCGACGCGCAGCCGGTCTCGTGCAGCGCGTGCAGGAAGCTGTGGGACAGCGTCGGATTGTCGCCGGCCAGCGCCTGCCATTGCGCGGGGTCCACGCCTTCCAGTGTATCGATGATGGTCAAGACTGCTTCTGACACGCCTGCCTCCGGCCTTTGATGTTCGCGCAAGTCTAGCCTATCTGGCGCGGCTTTGTTGGCGGCGGCCCGGCTGTGCCCGTGCGATAATTCGATTTTGCATGTCCCTTGTGCTCGCGAAAGACTACACATGACCTCGAATTTCCTGAATCTGTACACGCACGATTTCGCCCGCGTCGCCATTGCCGCGCCGGTCTGCCGCATCGCCGATCCCGCCTACAACGCCGCCCGGACCATCGAGCTGGCCGGACAGGCCGCCGCCCAGGGCGCGGCCCTGGTGGCCTTCCCCGAGCTGGGCCTGTCGGCCTACACCTGCGACGACCTGTTTCACCAGCGCGCCTTGCTGGACGGCTGCCTCGACGCGCTCGACAGCATCGTCGCCGCCTCGCAGCAATGGAAGCTGGCGCTGGTGGTCGGCGTGCCGCTGCGGGTCGAGCACCAGCTGTACAACTGCGCGGTGGTAATTGCCAACGGCCAGATCCAGGGCGTGGTGCCGAAGAGTTACCTGCCCAACTACGGCGAGTTCTACGACGCCCGCCAGTTCAGCAGCGGCGACTACGCGGTCGCCACCGAGATCGACCTGCTGGGCGAGCGCGTGCAGTTCGGCTCCGGCCTGCTGTTCGAGGTGGCCGACATGCCGCTGTTCAAATTCCACGTCGAGATCTGCGAGGACGTGTGGGTGCCGATTCCGCCATCGTCGTTTGCCGCGCTGGCCGGCGCCACGGTGCTGGTCAACCTGTCGGCGTCGAACGCGCTGGTGGGCAAGGCCGGCTACCGCAACCAGCTGGTGTCGCAGCAATCGGCGCGCTGCATCTCGGCCTATCTGTACACCTCGGCAGGCACCGGCGAATCGACCACCGACCTGGCCTGGGACGGGCAGGGCGTGATCTGCGAGAACGGTGAAATGCTGGCCGAATCCAAGCGCTTCAGCGACGAAGCCACGCTGACCTTCGCCGACATCGACCTGGAGCGCTTGTCGCGCGAGCGCATGCGCATGAACACCTTCGCGCAATCGGTGCAGCGCCACGCGGCCGAAGTGAACAAGTTCCGCACCGTGTTCTTCGAACTGGAGATCGGCCGCGATCAGCCGCTGGCGCTCAAGCGTTGCGTCGAACGCTTCCCGTACGTGCCGGCCGACGCGCGCCGCCGCGACGAGCGCTGCAACGAAGTCTACAACATCCAGGTGCAGGCGCTGGCGCAGCGCCTGACCTCCAGCAACATCAAGAAGATCGTCATCGGCATTTCCGGCGGCCTCGATTCGACCCACGCGCTGCTGGTCTGCGCGCGCGTGATGGACAAGCTGAACCTGCCGCGCACCAACATCCTGGCCTACACCATGCCCGGCTTCGCCACCAGCGAGCGCACCCTCAAGCAGGCGCATGCGCTGATGAAGCTGGTCGGCTGCTCGGCGCAGGAAATCGACATCCGCCCCAGCTGCATCCAGATGCTCAAGGACCTGAACCATCCGTACTCGGAAGGCCAGGCGCAGTACGACATCACGTTTGAAAACGTCCAGGCCGGCGAGCGCACCAACCACCTGTTCCGCCTGGCGAATCATCACAACGCCATCGTCTGCGGCACCGGCGACCTGAGCGAGTTGGCGCTGGGCTGGTGCACCTACGGCGTGGGCGACCACATGTCGCACTACAACGTCAACGCCAGCGTGCCGAAGACGCTGATCTCGCACCTGGTGCGCTGGGTCGCCGAATCGGGCGTGATCGGCCGCAACGACGCGCAGGTGCTGCTGGACATCCTCGCCACCGAGATCAGCCCCGAGCTGGTGCCGGGCACCGCCGATGGCCAGCCGGAGCAGCGCACCGAGAGTACCATCGGCCCGTACGAGCTGCAGGACTTCAACCTGTACTACGTGCTGCGCTTTGGCTTCCGTCCGTCCAAGGTCGCCTTCCTGTCGCTGACCGCCTGGCACGACAAGGAAAAGGGCCGCTGGCCGGATGGCGACCACGTCACGCGCAACCAGTACGGACTGGGCGCGATCAAGAAGAACCTGGGCATCTTCCTGGACCGTTTCTTCCGCACCAGCCAGTTCAAGCGCAGCTGCGTGCCGAACGCACCGAAAGTGGGCAGCGGCGGCTCGCTGTCGCCG
Source organism: Duganella vulcania (assembly GCF_009857655.1). Lineage (NCBI taxonomy): Bacteria > Pseudomonadati > Pseudomonadota > Betaproteobacteria > Burkholderiales > Oxalobacteraceae > Duganella > Duganella vulcania. The sequence continues at coordinate 65,321 of NZ_WWCX01000023.1, read as the reverse complement.
CGCGGCGACTGGCGCGCGCCGAGCGACGCGCAAAGCGTTGTATGGCTGGAAGAATTGCGCTCCATTCCGGTGCAAGAAGCAGGTAATTGACAGGTATTCGCATACGTTGATGGACAGTAGGCGCGTGTCGATTACAATACAAAGTAATCGCTCGCGGCTCGCCCGGCTACAGATTTTCGATTTAAATAAAATTAGGAGAAGTCATGAAACAGATTACCGCTGTGATCAAGCCGTTCAAACTGGATGAAGTGCGTGAAGCGCTGGCCGAGGTCAACGTCACCGGCCTGACGGTCACCGAAGTCAAGGGCTTCGGCCGCCAGAAGGGCCACACCGAGCTGTATCGTGGCGCCGAATACGTGGTGGACTTCCTGCCGAAGGTCAAGGTTGAAGTCGTGGTCGACGACGGCGTGGCCGAGCAGGTGGTGGACGCCATCATCAAGGCCGCCCGCACCGGCAAGATCGGCGACGGCAAGATCTTCGTGCAGAACGTCGAGCAGGTCATCCGCATCCGCACCGGCGAAACCGGCGCCGAAGCCGTCTAAGCGCGTCCCCGCCGCACCAATCAAAATGCCGCTTGATGCGGCATTTTTTTATACTGTTTCCATCCGGGTTAGATGGCGTAGGTGTAGAAGAAATCGTCGTCGCGCTCCCAGCCTTCGCGTTCGTACAGCGCCTGCGCCGTGGTGTTGGTGAGCGCGGTGGAGAGTCCCAGGCGGATGGCGCCCACCGCGCGCGCGAAGTCGGTCGATGCCGACAGCAGCCCCGAGGCGACGCCCTTGCGCCGTCTGCCCTCGTTGACGAACAAGTCGTTCAAGATAAAGATCCGCCCGAGGGAAACACTGGAAAAACTCGGATACAGCTGGGTGAAGCCTACCGGGTTGGCGCCGTCATGGGCGATGAACAGCACCGATTCTCCATGCTCGAAGCGGTCCAGAAGGAATTGTTTGGCCGCCGCCACGTCGCTCTCTTTGCCGTAGAACTGGCGATAGCCGTCAAATAAAACGGACAGGGCTTCGATGTCGGCCAGTACTGCCTGGCGGATGCTGATAGTGCTCATGCTGTTCTCTTTCAAAGTGGTAATGCATCCTTGACGCCCCGGAACCCGATGCCGCCGGAGCGGTCCTTCGATGGCGCCATGAGCAGGTATTTTCCGTGTTCATTGAGCTTGTAGGCTTGCGGGAAGTACCAGTACGAGTCCTGCGGCTGGTAGTAGCTGCCGCCGCGCAGGATCGCCGCGCGGGTGTGCTCGTCGGCGAACTCGTTAGTCCATTGCCAGACGTGGCCGATCATGTCTTCGACGCCGAACGGGCTGGCGCCTTGCGGGTGCTGCCCGACCGGCTCGGGCGCTGGCAGCTCCCGTCCCTTGGCGGGGGCGGGCACCATGGTGGCATCCCACGCGTTCCCCCAAGGGTACAGGCGGCCGTCGCCGCCTTGTGCGGCATACTGCCATTCCCATTCGTTCGGCAGGCGCTTGCCGGCCCAGCGCAGATAGGCCCGCGCATCCTCCAGCGACACCCAGGTCACCGGCCGGTTTTCATCGCCGGCTTTCGGGCTGCCATCGATCCAGTGTTTCAGGAAGTTATGCGCATCCTTCGGGCGATACTTCGTCGAGCTGACGAAGGCCTTGAACTGCGCGTTGGTCACCGGGTGCTTGTCGATGTAGAACGGCTTGATCGCCAGGCTATGCACATGGCCGCGCCGCGCAACGGTCTCCCACGGATATTGCACGTCCAACCCCGGCTTGTTTTCGCCTTCGATTTCAATGCCGTGAACCTGGAAGTCGAAAACCGTTCCCGGTATCTTGACCATGCCTTCGGGCTGGCTGGTGGCGGGCGAGGTGGCTTCAACCGGCGTCATGGTCTGCGGCAGCGGCTTCCACTCGCTGGAGTATGACTGCAAGGGCCGGGCCGCCTGCAGCGCCAGCCGTTTCAAGGTGGCGTCCAGATTGGCGACGTTCGCATCGCGGTCGACGCGCAGCACGGCGCCATAAGCGTGCGCCTCCATTGGCATGCTCAGCTCGGCGTAGCCATCGCGGACCAGCGGCTTGATTTCCTTGCCGTTCCACAGATCGAAGTAGCGCTGGCCCGGCTGGTGCGCAACGCGCATGATGCGCTCGCTCACGCTCCAGTCGGTACGGTTGATGATCGTCCACAGCGTACTTCCCTGCAGCGGGAACTCGCTGGCGTACACTCCGTAATGCAGCGTCGGCACATGCGGCATCCAGCCGGCGCTGACCAGGTGATCGGGGAAGGCGCGGTAGATGGTGGCGATGCGGCGCATGGCCTCGCCGTCGCGCGCGGTGAACTGGTTCCACCAGCCCCAGACGTTCTCCCAGCTTTCGATGCCGACGCCGTTGAAGAAGGCGTCCTGCAAAATGCTGGTGCGGTCGGTGACCCAGCGGTCGCACACATGAACCATGTGGCGCGGCTCCATCCACTTCCATTTGCTGACCAGCGGCACCAGCGGCGTGGTCCAGTAGCCCCAGCTCTGCTGGTTGTAGGCCAGCATGCCATCGTCCTTGAATGCGAGCTCCGGCTCCAGCGCGACCGGATGGCCGGTGGCGTCGGAGGCGGTGCGGTAGTCCAGCGGCAGGCCGTCCATGGTGTCGCCGTTGACGCCGTCCGCGCCGATCTCCGCCATCAGCGCCGCCGTGGCCTGGTGCATGGTGGTGCCGACGTCACGCGAACCGGTATCCCACGGCATGGTCGGAAAGAAGACCTTGACGCCGCGCGCGTGGAAATCCTGGATCAGCTGCCGCACGCCGGCGACGCCGCCCGGCAGGTCGCGCACCATGTCCCACTGGTTGCGGTTGTCGACGCCGATGTTGGGATAGACCGGCCACAGCAGCACACTGTCGATGCCGCCGTAGCGCCGCTCCAGATCGTTCAAGTAGCGGTCGACGGTGTAGCGTCCGGCGACCGGGTCGTACAGGTAGCGGTCCTCGACCATCGCTTGCGGCTGCACGAAATTGCGCTGGGTCCAGCGCAGCTCCGGGCGACGGTATTGTGCATCGTCGTAGCCGATGGCGGCCAGCCGATCGCTGCGCCAGGTGCGCATCGCGGCCAGCCATTCCGCATGCTTGCCGTTGGGATCGCGCTTCCAGTTGTTGAGGCGGGCGAGCCAGTCCGCTTCGCCCATGCCCTGCTGGTCGGGCCCCAGCAACTGGCTGCCGCGCACCTCGATCGCCAGTGGCGCCGCGCCTGCCTGCGCGATGATCGCACCCGATAACAACGCCGCCACGGCGGCCGGAATCATTTTCATTAGTTCTTGTGGTAATGGAGATGCAGTTCGAACTTCCAGGTGACCAGCCGCAGCACGGTGATGCAGGCCGCGCTGGCCCACAGCGCGAAGTCGTCGGAGACGTCGGTGTATTGCAGCCCGATGTACATCCAGCAGCCGAAGAAGGCGCAGATGGCGTAGGGTTTGCCGTCGCGGAAGACCATCGGCACCTCGTTGCAGACGATGTCGCGCAGCACGCCGCCGAAAATGCCGGTGATCACGCCCATCATCGAGGCGATGAACAGCGGCATGTGCGCCGCCTGCGCCTGCGACACGCCGGCCACGGCAAACAGCCCGAGGCCGATGGCGTCGGCGATGACGATCAGACGTTCGGACAGGATCTGGCGCAGCGTGCGCATCAGCGGCGCGGCGACCAGCGCCAGGATGAAGATCAGGATCGCGTATTCCTGGTGCAGCACCCAGAACAGCGGCCGCCGGTCGAGCAGGATGTCGCGCAGCGTGCCGCCGCCGAACGCGGTGATGAAGGCCACCGTGAACACGCCCACCACGTCCATGCGTTTGCGGCGCGCTTCAACAAAGCCGGAAAACGCACCCACCAATATCGCGACAACTTCGATCACGGTGATCAGGGAAACGTGCGGAACAGGGACGTGCTTCATGTAGGCGATCGGGCAAATTGACGATGCCATAGGTTAACATGACAAACCGACCACGTGTCATGAATCTGAACTCGGACGCCGTTGCACGGCCAACTGCGCCACCAGCCGCTCGACGTGTGACTCCGCCGCCACAATCGACTCCTGCAGCCGGGCGTCGCCGAACTCGTCGAATTCGACGGCCACGCCATGCACGTCGGTGATGCCGATATAGCCCAGCGCGGTGGTGATTGATGCTTCGACGTGGTTCATGTGGGCGATGCGCTGGCCCTCGCCGTAGCCGTAATCGCCGCGCGAACTGAGGATGACGAACGATTTGCCATCCTGGTCCAGCAGCGGCCAGTAGGGCGCGCCGGCGCGGCCGCGGTCGAAGCCGAAGGTCCGGCCCACGCGCACGATGTTGTCAATGTAGGCCTTGAACTGCGCCGGCACGTTGAAGTTATACATCGGCACACCGGCCACGATGACGTCGGCCGCGCACAGTTCGTCGATCAGCTGATCGCTTTCGCGCAGCGCCGCGTCCATCCACGGCAGGCGCTGCTCGGGCTTGGTGAAGGCGGCGTGTATCCACTCGCCCGTGACGTGCTGCGGCGGATGGACGCCCACGTCGCGATAGATCACGGTGCCGTTCGGATGCGCGGCGCGCCAGCGGGCGACGAAGTGCGACGTCAGGCGCCGGGTGTGCGAGCCAAACGGCTGGTTGGCGGAATTGCCGGGGCGGGCACTGGAATCGAGGTGCAGGAGTGTGGTCATGGTTAGCTTGCGGTATGCTCGTGGGTTGTCGAGCACTGACTATAGGCCGCGCCTCCAGGCCCGGCAAACCAGCTGTATTGATGCCAGATGAACTGGATTCACCCGAGGACATTCCATGTTTCGAGCTTTACCGGTTATTGCATTGCGCACCTTCGAATCCTCCGCGCGCCACCTGAGCTTCAAGCTCGCCGCCGAGGAGCTGGCGGTGACGCCGGGCGCGGTCTCGCATCAGGTGCGCACGCTGGAGGAGTGGCTGGGTGTGGCGCTGTTCGACAGATTGCCGCGCGGCGTCCGGCTCACGCCCAAGGGCGAGAAGCTGTTCCACTCGCTGCATTCGGCGCTGGCCGACCTGGCGCAGGTGACCAGCAGCCTGCGCGAAGTGCCGGTGGCCGGCCGCCTGACCGTGACCACCCCGTCGTCGTTCGCCGCGCTGTGGCTGGTGCCGCGCCTGGATCGCTTTTACGCCCGGCACCCGGAAGTCAACCTCCGGCTGGACACCTCGACCGCAACCGTCGACCTGCAACAGGACGCCAGCGTCGACGTCGCGATCCGCTACGGCGGCGGCCCCTATCCGGACCTGTACAGCCCTGGCGGCATGGTCGAAACGTTCGGCGTGTACGGCGCGCCGGGCAGGGTGGAAGAATGGATGGAGCAAGCGACGCCGTCGCTGATCTCGGTCCACTGGAACAAATCCACGCTGTACCGCGACAGCTGGCGCGCGTGGTGCGGCGCGGCCGGCAAGGACTGGCTGCCGACGCTGGCGCTGAGGGAATATGCGGAGGAGATGTACGCGCTGCAAGCGGCGATCGCGGGGCAGGGCCTGGTGATGGCCAGCTCCATCCTGGTCGCCGATACGGAGCAGAGGGGATTGTTGAAAGCGGCGCGGCCGGACCTCCAAATCCCCGGCGGCACCTATACCGTCTTGTGCGTGCCGGGCCGGGAACGGCATCCGCCGGTACAGGCCTTTTTCGACTGGCTGCGCAGCGAGTGGAACACCGCCGCGCCGTGAAGCGTTAGCGCACCGGCTTGAGCGCAGCGCGCAGCAGCACGATCAACGCGCCTTCGCCGCCTTCGGACGAGCGCGCCTGGCAGAAGGCCACGACCTCCTCCTTCTGCACCAGCCAGCTGTGCACCATGGACTTGAGCACCGGCTCCTGCCCGCGCGAGCCGAAGCCCCGGCCATGGATCACGCACACGCAGCGGTAATTGCGCATGGCCGACTTGCGCAGGAAATCGCCGATGGCGTCGCGCGCGTCGTCGCGGCGCAGGCCGTGCAGGTCCAGCTCATCCTGCACCGGCCAGTGGCCCTTGCGCATTTTCTTCACCACGTCCGGACCGACGCCGGGCGCGGCGTAGTTCAGCGCCGGATCGTCCTCCAGGTAATGATCGACTTCGAACAGGTCGGACAAGGACTCGCGCAGCACCGCCGCATCGTCCTCGGCCTGGGTCAGCTTGCGGGCTGGCGCGGCGGCCGTGGCGGCCGACTTCGGCAGCGACGGCACGTAACGGTCCGACACCGGCATGCGCTTGACGCCGCCCACGCTGGCCTGGAAGATATTCGCCTCCACCGCCCGCGTTTTCTCCTGCTTGGCGCGTTCCGCCTCGGCGGCGGCGCGCGCATCCGCCTGTTCCTTGAGCTGCTTGGCCAGGGATTTCAGGTCGGCGAAGTCTTTCAAGCCCACGACTTACTCCTGGCCTTCGAGGTAGCGCTGGGCGTCCAGCGCGGCCATGCAGCCGGTGCCGGCGCTGGTGATGGCCTGGCGGTAGATGTGGTCCTGCACGTCGCCGGCGGCGAACACGCCCGGCACGCTGGTCGCGGTGGCCATGCCCTCGGTGCCGGTCTTGGTCTTGATGTAACCGTTGTGCATGTCCAGTTGGCCTTCGAAGATGCCGGTGTTCGGCTTGTGGCCGATGGCGATGAACAGGCCGTGCACGGTCACGTCGGTGACGGCGCCGTTGTCGGTCGAGGCGATCTTGATGCCGGTCACGCCGCTGTCGTTGCCCACCACTTCCTGCAGCGTGTGGTTGTACTTGATGACGATCTTGCCTTCGGCAACCTTGGCGTTCAGGCGGTCGATCAGGATGGCTTCGGCGCGGAACTTGTCGCGGCGGTGGATCAGCGTGACCTTGGTGGCGATGTTGGACAGGTACAGCGCTTCCTCGACGGCGGTGTTGCCGCCGCCGACCACGGCCACTTCCTGGCCACGGTAGAAGAAGCCGTCGCAGGTGGCGCAGGCCGACACGCCCTTGCCCATGAACGCCTGTTCCGACGGCAGGCCCAGGTACTGTGCAGAGGCGCCGGTCGCGATGATCAGCGTATCGCAGGTGTACTCATGGCTGTCGCCGATCAGGCGGATCGGCTTTTCCTGCAACTTGACCGTGTGGATATGGTCGAACACGATGTCGGTATTGAAACGTTCGGCGTGCTGCAGGAAGCGCTGCATCAGGTCCGGGCCTTGCACGCCCATCGGGTCCGCCGGCCAGTTTTCCACGTCGGTGGTGGTCATCAGCTGGCCGCCTTGCTCGACGCCGGTGACCAGCATTGGCTTCAGGTTGGCGCGCGCGGCGTAGATGGCGGCGCTGTAGCCGGCTGGGCCGGAGCCAAGAATCAGTACACGGGCGTGTTTAGGTGTGGTCATGGGAGGCTTCTTAATATGTTGGATTAATCCGAATTTGGGGGCAATTTTAGTGACGGCAAGGGCGTCGGCAGGGCCGCCGCTATTGCATTCACGCAGGCAATACAAGATTATAGTGCAAGCAGCCGATCAGGATGAATCGTCGGGCCTGTTGGGGCCCTTATGCCTTAGAATAGCCATATCTGAATTTCCTGACCGACAAGATTGCAACACCTTTATACCTATGAGCAGTAAAAAAGTTCAGGAACGCATGCCAAAAGCCACTTCCTCCGGTTCTTCCGCCTATACCCGCACCCCGACCGAACGCCAGCCCCTGCCCAATAGGCTGGTGCGGCTGCTGTCGGAGGCGCGCTGGCTGGCGCTGGCTGTGCTGGGCCTGTATTTCGTGCTGATCCTCATCAGCTACGACAAGATGGACCCCGGCTGGTCCCACGAAACGCTGGTGCCTAAAGTGCATAATCTCGGCGGGAGGGCGGGCGCCTGGTTGTCCGACCTGTTGTTGTACATCTTCGGCTTCTCGGCCTGGTGGTGGGCGTTCTGCCTGCTGCGCGTGGTCTGGCTGGGCTACCGCCGGCTGACGCAGAAGTACGTGCTGTCGCGCGAACCTGATCCAGAACACGCCCAGGAACCGCTGATCCGCGCGATTGGCTTCGTGCTGCTGTTCATCGGCAGCGTCGGGCTGGAATACCTGCGCATGTACACACTGCATGTGCAGCTGCCGCGCGCCCCGGGCGGCGTGCTGGGGCAGCTGGTCGGCCATTCTGCCCACGTCGCGTTCGGCTTCACCGGCGCGACCCTGCTGCTGTTGCTGCTGTTCGGCCTGGGCCTGAGCCTGTTCTTCCACGTCTCGTGGCTGACCCTGGCCGAGCGTATCGGCGGCGGCATCGAGATGATGATCGACTGGTTCATCCAGCGCTACCAGTACCGCGAGGACCGCCGCCAGGGCGAGGTCGCGGCGGTCAAGCGCGAGGAGGTGGTGGTCATCGAGCGTGCCAAGCACGTGGAGAAGCATCCCGTGGCGGCGCCGCCGGTCAAGATCGAGCCGCAAGTGGTCACGGTGGTCAAGTCCGAACGCGTGGAGAAGGAGCGCCAGGCCAATCTGTTCCAGGACCTGAGCGGCGACAGCCCCCTGCCGGCCCTGTCGCTGCTGGACGAGGCCGCCGAGGTGCAGGAAACCGTGCCGATCGAGACGCTGGAATTCACCAGTCGCCTGATCGAGAAGAAGCTGTCCGACTTCGGCGTCGAAGCCAAGGTGGTGGCGGCCTATCCGGGCCCGGTGGTCACGCGCTACGAGATCGAACCGGCCACCGGCGTCAAGGGCAGCCAGATCGTCGGCCTGGCGCGCGACCTGGCGCGTTCGCTGTCGCTGACCTCGATCCGCGTGGTCGAGACCATCCCGGGCAAGAACTACATGGCGCTGGAGCTGCCGAATCCCAAGCGCCAGATCGTGCGCCTGAGCGAGATCGTCGGCTCCAAGGTCTACAACGACAATCCGTCGCCGCTGACCGTGGCGCTGGGCAAGGACATCGCCGGCAAGGCCGTGGTGGCCGACCTGGCCAAGATGCCGCACTTGCTGGTGGCCGGTACCACCGGTTCCGGTAAATCGGTGGGCATCAACGCCACCATCCTGTCGCTGCTGTACAAGTCCGACCCGGCCGACGTGCGCATGATCCTGATCGATCCGAAGATGCTGGAGATGTCGGTGTACGAAGGCATCCCGCACCTGCTGGCGCCGGTGGTGACCGACATGCGCCAGGCCGGCCACGCGCTGAACTGGGCGGTCAACGAGATGGAGCGCCGCTACAAGCTGATGTCCAAGCTGGGCGTGCGTAACCTGGCCGGCTACAACGCCAAGATCGCCGAGGCCAAGAAGAAGGAAGAGCACATCCCGAATCCGTTCAGCCTGACGCCGGATTCGCCGGAGCCGCTGGAAAAACTGCCGACCATCGTCATCATCATCGACGAGTTGGCCGACCTGATGATGGTGGTCGGCAAAAAGGTGGAAGAGCTGATCGCCCGAATCGCGCAGAAAGCCCGCGCGGCCGGCCTGCACTTGATTCTGGCGACGCAGCGCCCATCTGTGGACGTGATCACGGGCCTGATCAAGGCCAACATCCCGACCCGTATCGCGTTCCAGGTGTCGTCGAAGATCGACTCGCGTACCATCCTGGACCAGATGGGCGCGGAAACGCTGCTCGGCATGGGCGACATGCTGTACATGCCGCCGGGCACGGGCCTGCCGGTGCGGGTGCACGGCGCCTTCGTCTCGGATGACGAGGTGCACCGCGTGGTCAAGCACTTGAAGACCACCGGCGAGCCGGACTACATCGACGGCATCCTCGAAGGCGGCACGCTGGAGGGCGAGAGCGGCGGTGCGGGCGGCGAGGCGGGCGAGGGCGGCGGCGAGGCCGACCCGATGTACGACCAGGCGGTACAGGTGGTGCTGAAGAACCGCCGCGCATCGATTTCGCTGGTGCAGCGCCATCTGCGCATCGGCTACAACCGCGCGGCGCGCCTGCTGGAACAAATGGAAAACAGCGGAGTCGTCTCCGCGATGCAATCGAACGGCAACCGCGACATCCTGGTGCCGGCCGCCAGTGCTGAATAAAATAGGATAAACCGTATGATGCGTTTCAAGAATATCGCGGTATTGACCGCCGGCCTGCTGGCCGCCACCCTGGCCCAGGCCAGCGCGCTGGAGCAGTTCAAGACCTTCGTGGCCTCGACCAAGGCCGCCAAGGGCGAGTTCACGCAGAAGCAGGTGAAGAACACCAACGGCGAAACGCCCAAGGCGTCCAACACCGCCACCGGCACCTTCGTGTTCGCCCGTCCAGGCAAGTTCATCTGGACCTACGTGAAGCCCTACGACCAGGTGCTGCAAGCCGACGGCGACCAGCTGTTCATCTTCGACAAGGACCTGAACCAGGTCACGGTGAAGAAGCTGGGCGACGCATTGGGCTCGTCGCCGGCCGCCATCCTGTTCGGCAGCAACGACCTGGAGAAGAACTTCATCTTGTCCGAGGCCGGCACCAAGGATGGCCTGGAATGGCTGAAGGCGGTGCCGAAAGCCAAGGACACCAGCTTCGAGCAAATCACCATCGGCCTGCGCAACGGCTTGCCGGAGGCGATGGAGTTGAAGGACTCGTTCGGCCAGACCTCGGTGCTGTCGTTCCGCAAGATCGAAAAAAATCCGGCGCTGACTGCGACGAGTTTTAAATTCGTCATGCCGAAGGGCGCCGACGTATTCAATAATAATTAAGCCCCTGCTGTCGCGGGCGCCGACGCCGCAGCCGCGACGCTGCGGCGTTTTTCCTTTTAAAGATCATGGCAGATTTATTTTCCACCGAACCGCGCCAGCCGCTGGCCGAAGCCCTGCGGCCCAAGACGCTCGACGACGTCATCGGCCAGCACCACCTGCTGGGGCCGGGCAAGCCGCTGCGCCTGGCGTTTGAATCGGGCCAGCCGCATTCGATGATCTTGTGGGGCCCGCCGGGCGTGGGCAAGACCACGCTGGCGCGCCTGACCGCCAATGCCTACGAGTGCGAGTTCATCGCCTTGTCGGCGGTGTTCTCCGGCGTGAAGGACATCCGCGCAGCGATGGAGCAGGCCCAGCACAACCTGGACATGGGCAAGCACACCATCCTGTTCGTCGACGAGATCCACCGCTTCAACAAATCGCAGCAGGACGCCTTGCTGCCGTACGCCGAGTCCGGCCTGGTCACGCTGATCGGCGCCACCACCGAGAACCCTTCGTTCGAAGTCAACTCGGCGCTGCTGTCGCGCTCGCAGGTCTACGTGCTGCACTCCTTCGACGAGGCCGAGCTGCGCCAGCTGGTCGACAAGGCCCGCGCCAAGGTGCTCACGCATCTGGAGTTCGACGAAGCCGCCATCGACACGCTGATCGGCTACGCCGACGGCGACGGCCGCCGCCTGCTGAACCTGCTTGAGCAGACCAGCACGGCCGCCAACGCCGCCAAGACCAACAAGATCACGCCCGAGTTCATCCAGAACGCGCTGACCTTGAACGCGCGCCGCTTCGACAAGGGCGGCGACAATTTCTACGACCAGATCTCGGCCCTGCACAAATCGGTGCGCGGCTCCAATCCCGACGCCGCCCTGTACTGGCTGTGCCGCATGCTCGACGGCGGCGCCGACGCCAAGTACCTGTCGCGCCGCATCGTGCGCATGGCGTGGGAAGACATCGGCCTGGCCGATCCGCGCGCCATGCAGCTGGCCAACGACGCGGCCGCCACGTACGAGCGGCTCGGCTCGCCGGAAGGCGAGCTGGCGCTGGGGCAGGCCGTGATCTACCTGGCCATCGCCGCCAAGAGCAACGCCGGCTACAACGCCTTCAACCAGGCCATGGCCTTCGTCAAGAAGGACAAGTCGCGCGAAGTGCCGGTCCACCTGCGCAACGCCCCGACCAAGCTGATGAAGGAACTCGGCTACGGCCACGAATACCGCTACGCCCACGACGAGCCGCACGCCTACGCGGCCGGCGAAACCTACTTCCCCGACGACATGCGAGAGCCCGGCTGGTATCAGCCCGTACCGCGCGGCCTCGAAAGTAAGATTTCCGATAAGATGGCTTTCCTGCGCAAGCTCGACGAAGATGCCGGCAAGAGCTGATGTGCCCGGCAAAACAAAGCAGAGTCCGCGCCGGCCTTGCCCGTGCACGGGCGTCCATGATTATTGGGAGAATCATGCCAAATGCTGACCATACCGCAGCCGCTACCGCAACCACGCCCGCTGGCGAGCGCGATGGCGCCACCAGCTGGCTGAAAAAACTCGGCCCCGGCCTGATCACCGGCGCCGCCGACGACGACCCCAGCGGCATCGCCACCTATTCGCAATCCGGCGCCCAGTTCGGGTTCCAGATGCTGTGGACGGTCTTCCTGACCTATCCGCTGATGGTCGGCATCCAGGTGGTGAGCGCGCGGATCGGGCGGGTCAGCGGCAAGGGGCTGGCCGGCAATATCCGCGAGCATTTCCCCGCATGGCTGGTGCGCTCTATTGTCGCGCTGCTGCTGGTCGCCAACACCATCAACATCGCGGCCGACGTCTCGGCCATGGGCGAAGCGATGACGCTGATCGCCGGCGGCTCGTCGCGCGTGTATGCGGCGCTGTTCGGCGTGGCCTCGCTGCTGCTGCAGGTGTTCATTCCATATCACCGCTACGTGCGCCTCCTCAAATGGCTGACGCTGGCCCTGCTGGCCTACGTGGCGACGGTGTTCACCGTCCACGTGCCGTGGCTGAAGGTGCTGGCCGCCACCGCGCTGCCGCATCTCGACTGGTCGCCCGAGTACATCACCACCATGGTGGCGGTGTTCGGCACCACCATCAGCCCCTACCTGTTCTTCTGGCAGGCCTCGCAGGAAGTGGAGGACATGCAGGCCAACCCGCAAGCGCAGCCGTTGATCGAGGCGCCGGACCAGGCGGGCGCCAGCTTCCTGCGCATCAAGATCGACACGGTGATCGGCATGGGCTTCTCCAACCTGGTGGCCTTCTTCATCATGCTGACCACGGCGGTGACGCTGCACCAGCACGGCGTCACGTCGATCGAGACCTCGGCGCAGGCGGCCACGGCGCTGCGCCCGCTGGCGGGCGATTTCGCCTTCGCGCTGTTCAGCGCCGGCATCATCGGCACCGGCCTGCTGGCCGTGCCGGTGCTGGCCGGCTCGGCGGCCTACGCGGTGGCGGGCGCCTTCCAGTGGGCCAAGGGGCTGGAGAAGACGCCGTCGCAGGCCAAGGGCTTCTACGGCATCATCGCCGTTGCCACCATCGTCGGCATCGCGCTGGGCTTCACGCCGATCGATCCGATCAAGGCGCTGTACTGGAGCGCCGTGATCAACGGCGTGATCTCCCTGCCCATCATGGCCGTGATGATGCTGATGGCCGGGCGCTCGTCCATCATGGGCCGCTTCGTGATCGGCCGCCGCCTGCGCGTGCTGGGCTGGGGCGCCACCGGGGCCATGGCGCTGGCGGTGCTGGCCATGTTCTGGACCATGATGCAATAAGGACGTTGTTGGATGGCAACGGAGCTGGCCGAATCGTAAACCGGCGTAATATACTTGTAACATCTGGCGCCGCCGAACCCCCGCGTGCACAAATGGCTAGTCCATTTCGACCCGCAGTGTCCTGACGGACTTGCTACACAGGTGTGCTCATGCGCCCTTCATTTGGTTTTTTCTTAAGTTTCAAGTTCAAGATCAGCGTGCTCGTGATCGCGCTGGTGCTGATTGCCGGCATCGGCAGCGGCGGCTTGTCGCTGCTGGTCGCCGAGTCCGAGCTGCGCCAGGTGATCGCGCGCCAGGAGCTGTCGCTGCTGACCAGCGCGGCCGCCCTGGTCGACAACGATCTGCAGGACAAGCGCCAACTGCTGAGGTTGCTGGCCGAGCAGTTCCAGGCCCATCAACTGACGCTGGGGCAAGTCCAGGCGGAGCTGGAAACGCATGAAGCCCTGCGCGAGGAATTCTTCAACGTCTCCGCCTTCGACGCCTCGGGCGCGCTGATCGCCAGCCTGCGCGACCGCAACGCCAAGCGCATCAATATCGCCGACCGCGCTTACTTCCGGGAGACCATGCGGCTGAAGGAGGGCGTGGTGTCGGCGCCGTTCAAGAGCGTGCTGTCCGGGCGCCCGGTGGTGGTGCTGACCCAGCCGCTGCGCGACGCCGACGGCAGGATCGTCTGCATCCTGCTGGGCGCCATCGATTTGCTGCGGCCATCGTTCTCGGCGCAGATCGACGCGCTGCGTTCCAGCTCGGACGGCTACCTGTTCATCGTCACCGACGAAGGCGTGATCATCCACCACCCCGACCGCAGCCGCCTGCTGGAGAAGACCGATCCCGAGCCCGGCAGCGTGCTGGAGGCGGCGCTGCAAGGCGGCGAGGGCTGGCAGGACGGCATCCTCGACAACGACGTGCCGGTGCTGCTGGTGCACAAGCACCTGCGCGAGGCCGCCTGGAACATCGCCCTGTCGTATCCGATGGAAAGCGCGTTCGCGCCGATGCGCAGCGTGCGCTGGCGGGCCTTCCTGGGCGCGGCGCTGCTGACCGGCCTGGCGGGCATATTCGGCTGGGGCGTCACCAAAAAACTGCTGCGTCCGCTGAAGCGCTTGCATGACCACGTGGAGGACATCAGCGCCGGCCGCGCCGGCATCGCGGTGTTCGATGTGGACCGGGGCGACGAGTTCGGCCACCTCAGCCGCGCGTTCTACGCCTTGTCGCAGCGGCGCGAGCGGGCCGAGGCCGAGCTGCACCGCATCGCCACCACCGATGTCCTGACCGGCATCCACAACCGCCGCATGTTCGACGATTTCCTGCCCAAGGCGCTGGCCCGCGCGGCGCGCGCCGGCCAGCAGGTGGGGCTGGCCTTCCTGGACATCGATCATTTCAAGACCATCAACGACACGCTGGGCCACGCCGCCGGCGACGAGGTGCTGGTGGAATTCGCCCGGCGGCTGACGGCCGCGGTGCGCACCACCGACACGGTGGCCCGCCTGGCCGGCGACGAGTTCGTGATCGTGTTCGAGCAGCTGGGCTCCAACACGGAAATCGATCTGCTGGGGCGCAAGATCGTCGACGCCATGCAGCCGCCCTTCCTGGGCGGCACCGCGCGCCTGAAGGTGACCGCCAGCATCGGCATCGCGCTGACCACCTCATCGAACGTCACGGTCGACGAGGTCATGCGGGCGGCGGACCAGGCGCTGTATGGCGTCAAGGCCGCCGGGCGCAACGGCTTCGCGGTGAACCTGGTCGGCGCCGAGCGCGTGCTGCGGGCGCGGATCAAGACCTAGCCTGGTGCGGTCTCAAATGTTGTAAAAATGTTGTAAGATTCAGGATTGACGAGGCGGCGCAGAGGAACGAAATGCAGGTAACAAAGGTCGATGGCATCGAAGTCCATATCGAAGGTGAAGGCGCCGAGACCATCGTGATGATCCATGGCTGGCCGGACACCTACCGCGTGTGGGACGCCCAGGTCGCCGAGCTCAAGCAGCGCTACCGCTGCGTGCGCTTCACCCTGCCGGGCTTCGACATCGCCAAGCCGCGCCGCGCCTACTCGCTCGACGCCACCATCCGCCTGATCTCGTACGTCGTCAACAGCGTGAACCAGAAGCAGAAGGTGATCCTGATGCTGCACGACTGGGGCTGCGTGTTCGGCTACGAGTACTACATGCGCAACAAGCAGGCGGTGTCGGCGATCATCGGCGTCGACATCGGCGACGCCCAGTCGAAGGCGCTCGAGCGCTCGCGCACGCTGGCGCAGAAAATGATGGTCAAGGGCTACCAGGGCACGCTGGCGCTGGCCTGGGCGATCGGGGGGGCGATCGGCAACATGATGACGCGCTACATGGCGCGCAAGCTGCACGCGCCGTCGCCGATGGAATACATCAGCGTCAAGATGAACTTCCCGTACTACATCCTGGCGGCCGGCGAGGCCGGTTCCTACCGCTCGCTGGTGCCGTTCGTGCCCAAGGTGCCGATGCTGTTCATCTACGGCGCGCGCAAGCCCTTCATGTTCCATTCGGACGAGTGGGCTGACAAGCTGGAGGCGAAGGAGGGCTGCAAGGTGGTGGGCTTCAACACCGACCACTGGCCCATGCTGCGCCAGCCGGAGCGCTTCAACCAGGTGGTGCTGGCCTGGCTGGAGAAGCCGGCCGACAACGACGAGGCCCCCGCGCAGGACGCGGCGGCCTGACGCATCAACGCAGCTTGATCGGCTTCAGGTAGGGCGCGAACGGCGGCGCCGGCAGCTGCACCGAGGCGTAGGCCTCGCGGAAGCAGGCGGCCTTGCTGTTCTCCACGTCGGTGGTGCTGCGGGTGACGCGGCCGCTGGCGTCCAGCGTCAGCACGATCACCACCGGATACTTGGACTTGTCGTGGCAGTTGCCGCGCTCGTCCAGCTTGTTCGTGTTGTTGAAGTTGATCGACACGTCCTCATACTTGCTGGCCTTCGGGTTCGGGAACTGGGCGTTGAACTTGGCCATTTCGGTGGCGAAGGCCGGGTTGGCCGGCGGCGGCGCCTCGTCCGCGGCCGAGCCCTGGCCGCCCATGGTCGAACAGCCCGCGGCCAACAGCAGGGTGGCGCCGGCGGCGATGGTTTTCAGGAATGGTGTGTTCAAAATCGTACTCCTCGGTGTCAATATTGTTGACGTATCGTACATAGTCCGACGAGTGCGTGGCGCACGATTAGTTGCGTAGGAGAAATCCTACATCGTGCAGGGCGCCGGCGAACCTGCGCTGGAAGCCGAGCCAGCCGCCGGGCACTTCGGTGTCGGCCGGCACGCGCACGCGCACCGTGCCGCAGCCAAGCGCGTCGATCAGCATCAGGCCGTTGTTGGGCACCTCGAAGCGCCGGCCCTGGCGCAGCATGAAGTCGGTCCGTTCGCCGTAGACGGTGATCCAGGCGGTGCCGGCCAGGCATTCGATCTGGCGGCCGGCCGCGCCGGCGATGCGCAGCGGGTGGTTTTCCGACAGGCGGTATTCGGCCTGTTCCTGGGTCAGTGCGAGTAGTTCCGGTTTCATGGCGGCTCCTGCGGTGGTCGTTGGTGACACCAGCATAGCCAGCGGCGCGCGGCCATGACAGATGCAGCAAATCGAAATTGTGACCGTCACAGCGGCGCTTGCTCTAAACTGTCATGGTCGAAATTTGCGCCCGCTGTACCTGTCGCGACCGGGCAGGGCGGGCCACAATGCACGGATGCCCCAACAACTCAATCTCTACGAGCGCCTGGCCAACGAACTGGGCGGGTTGATCGCCAGCCGCGTGTTCGCGCCGGGCGACCGCCTGCCGTCGATCCGCCACCTGGCACAGCAGAAGCGCCTGTCCGTCAGCACGGTGATGCAGGCGCTGCGGCTGATGGAGGACCGCGGCCTGGTCGACGCCCGGCCGCAGGCGGGCTATTACGTGCGCCACCGCGCGCGCATGACGGCGGTGACGGCCGATGCCGGGCCGTTGCGGGAGCCGGCCTATGTCGGCATCAACAACCTGCTGATGCGGGTGCTGAAGGCCAACGAGGCCAGCGGCCTGGTGCAGATGGGCTCGGCCTGGCCGCTGCACGAGCTGCTGCCGATGAAGCGCATGCAGAAGACCGTGGCGGCGGTGGCCCGGCGCGACTCAAGCCTGCTGAGCACGGTAAGCTGCTACGAGACCAATTATCCGGAGTTCGCCCGCCAGATCGCCCGCCGCGCGCTGGAGTGGGGCCGGCTGGACCTGGACGAAATCGTCGTCACCGGCTCCTGCACCGAGGCGATCAGCCTGTGCCTGCGCGCCGTGGCCAAGCCGGGCGACACCATCGCGATCGAATCGGCCACCTATTTCGTGCTGCTGCAACTGATCGAGTCGCTGGGCATGAAGGCGCTGGAGATCCCCACCCATCCGGCCACCGGGCCGTCGATCGACGCGCTGGAGCTGGCCATGAACGCCGGCCTGGTGCGGGCGGTGCTGCTGATCCCGAACGCCAACAACCCGCTTGGCTGCATCATGCCGGACGCGAACAAGCAGCGCCTGGCGCAATTGCTGACGCGCCACGATATCCCGCTGATCGAGGACGACGTCTACGGCGACCTGTGCTTCGCGCCGCAGCGGCCGTGGCCGGTCAAGGCCTATGACAGCAGCGGCCATGTGATGCTGTGCGCCTCGTTTTCCAAGGCGGTCAGCCCCGGCTCGCGGGTCGGCTACGTGGTGGCGGGGCGCTACGCGCAGGACATCGCGGTGCTGAAGATGGTCTCCAGCGGCGCCACCAGCCACTTCTTCCAGGCCGTGCTGGCCGACTTCCTGGCCGGCAGCGCCTACGAGAACCAGCTGCGCAAGATGCGGCGCGCGCTGTCGCAGCGCATCGCCCGCATGTCGGACGCGATCTGCGAGGCGTTCCCGCGGCAATGCACGGTGTCCGAGCCGCAGGGCGGCTTCGTGGTGTGGGTCGGCCTGCCGGAGCAGGTCGACGCGCTGGCCCTGCACGCCGACGCCATCGGCCAGGGCGTGGCCTTCATGCCGGGGCAGCTGTTCTCGGCCTCCGGCCAGTACCGCAATTATTTGCGCCTCAACTGCGGCAACCCCTGGGGGCCGCGCACCGAGGCCGCCATCGCCACCCTGGGCCAGCTGGTGCACCGCCACGCCGGCCAGGCGGGCGGGCTGCGCAGCGCCGCCTGAATCTTTCGATTCCCACCTGTTTTTTGCACTTCAGGCGCCGTTTCCGGCGCTTCGTCGCATCCCGATGGTGGCGCATACGGCCTTTAGGTACAGTACAACCATACCGAACCAACTACCTGAAGGAGCACATCATGAACATCGCTAAAAACATGGAAATCATCTTCGTCGCCGCCACCGTGCTGGCCGCCGCCACGAGCTTCGCCACCGCCGCCGACAGCGCCGTTGCACCGGCCGCCCCGGCCGCCAAAGTGGCTGTTTCCAGCGCCAAGATGCAAGTGGTCACCGTGACCGCCAAGCGCCTGACCGCCGCCGAAAAAGCCGCACTGTAATCCCCACAGCCGGCGGGCTGTTCAAAACTCGCAGGGAAGTGGCATCCTCTTGGTACAATTGACGTTTTCGATACAACGGCACTTGTTCCCATGATTGATATCCAACTTCTCCGTAAAGACATCGCCAACGTCGCCGCGCGCCTGGCGACCCGCAAGTTCCAGCTCGACGTGGACGGGTTCAACGCCCTCGAAGCCGAACGCAAAGCGATTCAGACGCGCACCGAAGAGCTGCAGGGCAAGCGCAACTCGCAGTCCAAGCTGATCGGCATGATGAAGGGCAAGGGCGAGGACACCACCGCCCTGATGGCGGAAGTGGCCGGCCTGGGCGACGAGCTCAAGGCAAACGAAACGGCGCTGGCCGCGGTGCAGGCCAAGCTGAGCGATTTCGTGCAGGCCATCCCCAACCTGCCGCACGAATCGGTCCCGGTCGGCGCGGATGAAAGCGGCAACGTCGAAGTGCGCAAGGTCGGCACGCCGCGCAGCTTTGAATTCGAAGTCAAGGATCACGTCGATGTCGGCTCCCCGCTGGGCCTGGATTTCGACGTGGCGACCAAGCTGACCGGCTCGCGCTTCTCGGTCATGAAAGGCGGCATCGCCCGTCTGCACCGCGCGCTGGCGCAGTTCATGCTGAACACCCACACCGACGAGCACGGCTACACCGAGTGCTACACCCCGTACATGGTCAACGCCGACTCCCTGCGCGGCACCGGCCAGCTGCCCAAGTTCGAAGCCGACCTGTTCTCGGTGAAGAAGGGCGGCGTGGAAGGCGAGGGCGAGAACTTCTACCTGATCCCTACCTCGGAAGTCACGCTGACCAACATCGTGCGCGACGAGATCGTGGCGGCCGACACGCTGCCGCTGAAGATGACCGCGCACACCCCATGCTTCCGCTCGGAAGCGGGCAGCTACGGCCGCGACACGCGCGGCATGATCCGCCAGCACCAGTTCGACAAAGTAGAGATGGTGCAAGTGGTGCATCCGGATACCTCGTACGCGGTGCTGGACGAGATGGTCGGCCATGCGGAAACCATCCTGCAGCGCCTGGGCCTGCCGTACCGCGTGATGTCGCTGTGCACCGGCGACATGGGCTTCGGCGCCACCAAGACCTACGACCTGGAAGTATGGCTACCGGCGCAGAACACCTACCGTGAAATCTCGTCGCTGTCGAACTGCGAAGCCTTCCAGGCGCGCCGCATGCAGGCGCGTTTCCGCAACGCCCAGGGCAAGCCGGAGCTGCTGCACACGCTCAACGGATCGGGCCTGGCGGTGGGCCGCACGCTGGTCGCCGTGCTGGAAAACTACCAGCAGGCGGATGGCTCGGTGGAGATTCCTGCGGTGCTGCGTCCTTACATGGGTGGATTAACGCACCTGAAGGCGTAAATACTCCTTCCCTTTTCCCAGCGGCCTGCTATAATCTTGCCTTCTCGCAGCAGCAGGTGGGAAAACGGAGAGGTGGCAGAGTGGTCGAATGTACTTGACTCGAAATCAAGCGTAGGGGCGACCCTACCGTGGGTTCGAATCCCACCCTCTCCGCCACAAAACGCTGCTGTAGGAAAATGTACCACCAGGAGAGGTGGCAGAGTGGTCGAATGTACTTGACTCGAAATCAAGCGTAGGGGCGACCCTACCGTGGGTTCGAATCCCACCCTCTCCGCCATAATTAAATAGGAAAGCTCCCGCAAGGGAGCTTTTTTATTTGTGCGGTTGAAAATATCGTCTCGAGAAAAAGGAAGACGTGTTCGAGGTCAGCGATACCTACAAGATAGCCAACACGAATACCTACATTACGCTGGTGGAGGCGATTTCGCCGAAAGGACGTTGCTTCCGGATTTGGAAGAGCAATGACCTGGACGGAAAGTGGGAGCCATTCTCTTCCGCGCCTGTGAACATCAAAATTCCGTACCGCTTGGGGGTAATCACGGCGAAGGGTGAAAATCCGGTGAGCGCGCTTTGCCGCTAACGCTGCCGTGCGACGTGGTGAAAATGGCAATGCTATGATCGCCGCATTGAATTAACGCGAGGCGATATGGGCGGGAAAGCGATCATCAGACTAGGCGACAAAACGTCGCACCACGGCACCGTGCTGGAAGGCCATCAGGACGTGATCGTGATGGGCAAGCCGGTGGCCGGTGTGGGCCACAAGGTCAGTTGCCCCAAATGCCGGGGCACGCACACCATCGTGGAAGGCGCGGTCACGCACACCATCATGGGCATCAGTACCGCTGTAGAGGGGATGAAGACTTCCTGCGGCGCCGTCCTCATCGCCTCTCAGCAGACCGACACCATTGGCTGAGCGGAGGGGAGCGCAGCGCCGCCTGTTCGCGGTAACGGAGGCCGACGCGCCACGCGTATTGGGCCTGCTGGCCACACATGCGAACGATATAAACAGTTTTACACGTTACAGCGAGCGCCGGGAATTTGGCGGCCATGTCATCGAACTGGCGACCGATTCCGTGGCTGTGCTTCAGGCGCTGGACGCCATGCGCTTGCGGCCACCCGCGCCCTGGCTGGCCTTTCCCGACATCGACGCCGGCGGCACCGGCAGCCTGCAGGGCAGCCTGGACTACTGGTGGAACTGGCTCTGGATGCCGTACTGGAATAGCGCCACGCCGGACGAGCGCGAACGCTGGCTCGCGCTGGCCTCGGACGACTGGAGCGAGTTCATCGAACTGCACGTTTAGGCCGCATCGCCGCAGCACTTCTTGTACTTCTTGCCGCTGCCGCAAGGGCAGGGATCGTTGCGGCCGACTTTCGGGCCTTTCGGCGGATGCCAGTAGGCGTTGATCTGGATGACCGATGGCGTCACCGCGTCGGCCCAGGCGTCGCCTTCGCGCTGGAACGGCGCCAGCCATTCCGGATGGGCCGCCCGCAGCGGCGCCCACGCCGCCGCGTCGGCCTGCATGCCGGCCACGAATCCCTCGCACCATTGTTCCGGCCCCCAGTTGCCGCCGCATTCGTAGATGGGCTCGAAGCTGGACGGGTCCTTGCTCATCCACGTGCGCATGTAGTGGTAGTGGCGCAGCAGCAGCGGCTCGGCGGCCGGATTTTTCAGGGCCGCGGGCAGCCAGCTTTCCGGCGCGGCCGAGCCCGGGCCGATGACCACGGCGGTCAGGAAGCCTTCCAGCCAGGACACGTCTTGCAGCGCGTCCAGCGCATCGTATTCGTCGTCGTTCAGTGGGGTGTGCTGCATGGGGTAGGCCTCGTTGACTGTGTGAGCCGACATTCTACGCACCAATCATGTGGCCATGTTTGCGAGTTTGGCAATATGATGCGTGCCATACAATACCAACATTCAAGGAGCAACCATGAACCCGATAAAAACCCTGGCAGCCGCCAGTTTGCTGATGAGTGCCGTGTGGGCCCAGGCATCGGCCCCCGCCGCCGCGCCGGACGCCGCCCAAATCAAGGCCGCGCACGACCTGCTGGTGTCGATGCAGGCCGAGAAGATGGTGCGCACCACCGCCGGCATGAGCAAGTATCCCAGCCCGGCCCAGCGCGAGCTGATGATGGCCAAGCTCGACAAGCTGCCCAACGAAACCGTCTACAGCCGCCTGGCGCTGCCGGTGGCGCGCCTGATCAGCACGGAGACGGCGGTCGAGATGACCCAGTACTACCAGTCCAGCTACGGCCAGAAGGTGCTGACCCAGACCTACAACGGCCCGCCGCGCCTGTATCCCGCCGATCCGACCCCGACCGCCAAGGAAAAGGCCGAGCTGAAGAAGCCCGCCTTCGTCAAGGCCAACCAGGAGTTCAAGGCCGCCGAGCAGGCCATCCACCACGAAGCCTTCCTGCTGATCGGCGAGATCAACAAGGGCAAGTAAGCTGGCAAGTAAGCTGGCAAGTAAGCTACTTGGCCTTCGGCGGCACCGGCTTGAGTTTGGGCGTCTCGACAATCAGCACATGCTTGTCGACGGCGCCCGATTTTTCCTGCATGACCACCTGCACGGCGACCGGCCGGTTGTCATGCACCGACCTTGGACGTTTTGGAACCAGCATCTTTTCCCCCGGGTGATTGTTGTTGAAGTCGCAAATGGGCATGCCGGCACTTTTTGCAAGTTGTTAAATAGTAAAAAGTATTGGATACTCCAGCTTTCACTCCTGAAGGAAGCTCGAATGCTGAAGAAACTCGCCGTTGCGGTAGCCCTGTTGCCGCTGGCCGTGCAGGCCTCCAATCTGCCGGACTACCCCTTCATCCACGTCGGCGGCGAAGGCTTCCTGCGGGTCATGCCCGACATGGGCGAGATCGACTTCGACATCAGCGCCTTCGACGCCGACACCAACGCCGCCGTGGCCGTGGTGCAGGCGCGCGTGGCGGAAGTGCAGGCCTTGCTGGCCGAGCAGGGCGGTGACCCCGGCCAGGATACCGAAGCGGAGGTGTCCTTCCGCGACATGCGCAAGGAAATGCGCAAGTCCGCCAACCCCGATCCGAACGCCTCGCCCGAATATGAGATCCGCAGCGCCGTGCACATTGTCGTGCGCGACCTGACCAAGTGGACCGCCATCATGCAGGGTCTGCTGAGCAAGCCAAATATCGACCACATGAGTACCGGCTTCGGCAAGAAAGACCGCCTGCAGACCGAGCAGGAACTGACCGCCGTCGCGATCAAGGATGCGCAGCGCCGCGCCGAGGGGATGGCGGCCGGCTTCGGCAAGAAGGTGGGCGCCGTCACGGCCATCTCGTCGGGCCAGTTGCGCAACCTGACCAACGCGGTCGGCCTGCTGCCGGTGGATTTCTATAACAATCGTCGCGGCACCAGCGCCAAGTCGGCGGACAAGGACTTCCTGTCGATCCAGTCGCTGCAATGGTCGCAGACCGTGGACGTGATCTTCCGCATCAAGTGAGCGTGAGCCTGATCGGCTGCCTGCCCCAGGGGCTGGATAATCCAGCGTGCAACGAGTTCATTCGAAGCGCGCCATTGCCGGCATGGATGCCGGTGTTGAGCCATCTTCAACACCAGTTCGGCTTGCCAACTGGCGCGTGGGAGAAAATCCCGCAAGGCGCCAACGCCTTGTTCGGACTGGGTGACGAGGTGATCGTCAAACTGGTGCCGCCCAATTGGCGCCGGCAGGGCGACAAGGAAATCCTGGCAGCCCCGCTACTGGAGGGCAAGCTGTCGCTGCAAACGCCACGCCTGATCGGCAGCGGGGAAATCGACAACTGGGTGTTCGTCATCACGAGCCGCCTGAAAGGTGTCCTGCTGGCCGATGTGTGGCCCTCGCTGGACATCGGGCAGAAACGCTCGATCATGGTCCAGACCGGCCAAGTCCTGCGCGAACTGCGCGCGGTGACGTTTGACGAGAACATCGCGATCAAAGTGGATTGGCCGTCCTATCTCCAGGAACTGATCGCCGTATGCCTGGCGCGGCACCGACGCAGGAACATGCCCGCCGGCTTGCTCGGCCAGGTCCTGCCATACCTCGAAGCGGCGGGGGATTTTGCGGAAGCGGGCGAGCCGCGCTTCATCCACATGGACGTCCACCCGTGGAACCTGATGGCGAAGCGGGAGGCGGGCCGCTGGAAGCTTGACGGCCTGCTCGATTTCGGCGACGCGATCGTGGGGTGCAGCGACAGGTTCGAGCTGCTGACGCCGATGATATTCATGGCGCAAGGCAGCCCGTTGCTGCTCGATGCGCTGCTCGAGTCCCATGGCGGAACCGGCGGCGTCGTCTTGCAGCGCCAGCTGACGGCCTGCATGCTGATCAGGCCGGATTCCGACGTCATGTTCTGCCTGCGGCAAGTCCCGGCCAGCGGCCCGCGCGGCACCTGGGACCAGGTCGCCGCGCAGATGTTTCCCTTCGATTCAACCAGATAAGGAGTACGCGTGAACATGATCAAATTTGTCGCCGTCGCCCTGTTTGGCGGCTGTTCCATCGCATCGGCGCAGGATGGCCTGTTTGCCGGCCATGTGCAGCGGGTCATCCTGCAGCCATCCGGCACCGAGGATTGCCCGCGGCCTTGCCCTGTCGAGGGGACGCTCCAGGCCGATGGCCTGCGCACCGTTTGCATCTCCAACTCGGGCGGCTGCCAGACCATGGATGTCAAGGTGGATCAAGTCTACCTCGGCGAAGCCGGGGACGGGACCCGGCGGGTCCAGTCCCGCATCGGCGAATGGGGGCCGGATTTCCCGGTGACGGAAGAACAGATCATCGTCAGCGTGGAGGCGGGTTCCGTTTCCTGGTCGTTCGCGACGGTAAAGGATGGCCGGACCTTCATCGACCCCAAGCGCCTGCGCAGCATAGCCGGCGTCCCGACCGCGGCAAAGAACAGCGAAGACCTGGTGGCGCTGGACGAAGTGCTGGTCAAGGTCAAGTCGAAGTAGCGCAGCATGCCAGTGTGCGTTGCCGCACGCTGGCGTGCAATCGGGCGCTTGTTTATCCGCCGCCAGCCCCTAACCTGCTTCTTGAATGGATCGACTATTTCAAGGAGGACCGCCCATGAACATCCGCGCCCACACCACGCCCGAGCCCGACATGCCGCCGCCCCAGCCGGAAAAAGATCCGCCACCGGACAATATGCCGCTGCCGGACCACGCCCCCATCGAAGAGCCGCAACCCAAGCAGCCACCGGTCAAAACCTGAGCTCCCAGCCCCGTGAGAAAGTGTGATAGTTGTTGCTCAATGGATACATATTTTAAACTTTGTGTTGGCCGTCACACTGGGGTAATCAAAGTGTTTCTATAATTTAGTCATGTCATCGATTTTCCTCTCACGGAGAGCATCATGGGCAATTCCTTACACAACAAAATCTACCTCGGCCGTCGTAGCGTCGCCTTCAGTGCGAAGCGTGTCCAAGCCTTGATTTGTGTAGCGGCATTTGCCACCATCGGCCTGATCTGGCTGGCGATCCGAGCGTTTTGAGCCACACTTTATTTTCGTTTTGATACGCCCGTGCCGCCGCCGCAGGCGCCGGAAGGGCGTATACCTTGCCGCCGCCCCGCCGGGCGCGTACCATGAGGGCCGCAGCAGTCTCTTATGGATAAAATGGCAATGAAGAACGAGAAATTAACGCAAGACGAATACAACGCACTCGATGAGGTCAAGCGCGGCACCCAGGGTGAGCGTGTCAGCGCCTGCGTTGGCCGCAACACCAAGCGTCTGGCCGGCATCAAGCTGTTCAGCATCGCCCGGAACGGCCGCATCTCGCTTACCGACAAGGGCGAGGAAGTGTTGTTCCTGCGCCGCTGCGTGCTGGGCATGCGCGCCATCGAGGCCGATCCGGCCAGCCCGCTGGACGCCGACGTCGCCCTGTTCCTCGGCAAGAAGTCCCACATCGTGCCGCGCGCCGAAGGCGGCTTCGAACTCAGCGACAAGGGCCGGGAATCGTTGGCCGATATCGCCAATCAAGGCTTGTAAGAAAAAAACGCTCCTCCGGGGCGTTTTTTTTGCGGTAATGTAGAGGCATAACAAAACAAGAAGAGACCGCCGGCCGCCATGAAACCGGATACCTTGCAGAAGTTCCGTAAACTGTTCGGCGTGCTGGCCGCGGCGGTGGCCGCGGTGCTGCTGCTGGTGTCGCTGTTCGTGGCCCATGTGCTGCAGGCCAGCCAGGCGCGCTACTACGCCAACGCGGCCGAGACCGCGCACAACCTGGCCGTCTCGCTGGAAAACTTCCTGCACTCGCATTTCGAAGAAGTCGACCTGGCCATGCGCCGCGCCGGCGTGGAGTTCCGCGACATGCAGACGGCGGGCCGCTTCGACCCGGACAAGTTCAGCGCCTACCTGCGCACGCTGCGCGAACGCATCCCGAACGCCCAGGCCGTGCGCGGCTCGGACGCGGCCGGCCGCGTGATCTACGGCGAACAGATCGACCTCGCCCATCCACAGGACCTGAGCGTGCGCGAATTCTTCCCGCGCGCCAGGGTCGAGCACGAGCTGATCATCGGCCTGCCGGTCAAGTCGCGCATCAGCGGCGAGTGGGTGCTGCCGCTGGTCTATCCGCTGGCCATGCCGGACGGCAGCTTCGGCGGCACCGCCTACACGCTGATGAACAGCTCGCGGCTGACCGAGCTGTTCTCATCGCTCAATATCGGCCCCCACGGCGCCATCGTGCTGCTGGACGACCGCCGCCGCGTGCTGCACCGCTATCCCTTCGTCGACGCCATGGCCTTCGGCGACACCATCAAGGTCTCGCCGCAAACCCAGGCCATCCTCGATGGCCGGCAGGACGGCGACACCTACAACATCATCAGCGACCGCGACAAGCTGGAGCGCACGATGAGCCTGCAGCGGGTCGGCCGCTATCCGTTGTACGTGGCGGTCGCGCTGGCCAGCGAGGATTTCCTGGCGCCGTGGCGCAAGGAGGTGCGCAACGCGCTGATCTTCATCGGCGTGCTGGTGGCGTTCGCGGCGGCGCTGCTGGCGGGCGTGTGGTACGCCATGCGCAAGCAATCGCAGGCGGTGCACCAGCTGCTGGAGGCCGACCACGCGCTGCAGGCCTCGCTGGCGCGGCTGACCGCCTCCGAATCGCGCTGGCGCTCGCTGACCGAGGGCTTGCCGCAGATGGTGTGGACCGTCACGCCGGCGCTGCGGCTCGATTTCATCAGCCACCACTGGGAGCGCTTCAGCGGCGTGCCGTCGGCGCGGCTGATCGAGGCGGGCGACTGGGCGCCGGTGCTGCATCCGGACGACCGCCCGGCGCTGCTGGCCGAGTGGCAGCGCGCCGCCGCCACCGGCGACGCCTTCCGCTGCGATTGCCGGCTGCGCCGCCTGGACGGCGCCTGGCGCATCTTCGACAACCACGCGCTGCCGCAGAAGGACGGCAACGGCCGCATCCTGGGCTGGGTGGGCAGCAGCACCGATTCCACCGAGGCGCGCGCGGCCCACGAGGCGCTGCGCCAGGCCAAGGAGGAGGCCGACCAGGCCGGCCGCGCCAAGTCCGAGTTCGTCGCCAACATGAGCCACGAGATCCGCTCGCCGATGAACGCCGTGCTGGGCATGCTGCAACTGCTGCAGCAGACCGAGATGAGCGAGCGCCAGCAGGACTACGCGGCCAAGGCCCATGCCGCCGCCAGCGCCTTGCTGGGCCTGCTCAACGACATCCTGGACTTTTCCAAGGTGGAGGCCGGCAAGCTGGCGCTCGATCCCCATCCGTTCCGGCTCGACAAATTGTGGCGCGACCTGGCCGTGATCCTGTCGGCCAACGTCGGCAGCAAGAATATCGAAGTGCTGTTCCGCATCGATCCGCACCTGCCGGCGCTGGTGGTGGGCGACGCGCTGCGCCTGCAGCAGATCCTGCTCAACCTGGCGGGCAACGCCATCAAGTTCACCGAGCAGGGCGAAGTGGTGCTGTCGGTCCGGCTGCTGGCGCGCGCCGACAACACGCTGACGATAGGCTTCGCCATCCGCGACAGCGGCATCGGCATCTCGGACGAGCAGCGCCTGCGCATCTTCGACGGTTTCTCGCAGGCCGAGGCCTCGACCGCGCGCCGCTACGGCGGCACCGGCCTGGGCCTGGCGATCAGCCAGCGCCTGGTGCGCCTGATGGGCGGCGAGCTGGGCGTGAGCAGCACGCTGGGGCAGGGCAGCGTGTTCGAATTCGCCGTCGCCTGCGGCGTGGCGCCGATGCCGGCCGAGGCCGAGACTTCCGGCATCGCGGCGGCCGCGCCGGAGCGCGGGCTGCTCAAGGGACTGTCCTGCCTGGTGGTGGACGACAACCCGACGGCGCGCATGGTGCTGAGCGAAATGGCGCAGTCGTTCGGCTGGCAGGTGGACGTGGCCGTTGGCGGGCGCGAGGCGCTGGCCGCCGTCGCCGGGCACATGGCCGCGCAGCGCGCCTACGACGTGGTGCTGATCGACTGGCGCATGCCGGTCTTCGACGGCTGGGAAACCAGCTGCGAGATCCGCAAGCTGGCGCCGCACGGCAAGCTGCCGCTGATCGTCATGGTGACCGCGCACGACCGCGAGCTGCTGGCGCAGCGTCACATGGAAATGGAGCCGGTGCTCGACGGCTTCGTGGTCAAACCGGTGACGGCGTCGATGCTGTTCGACGCGGTGGCCGACGCCCGCATGGAAAAGCGGGCGCCGCTGGCGGCGGTGGCGCTGCCGTCGCTGCGGCGCCTGGCCGGCTTGCGCCTGCTGCTGGTTGACGACAATCCGGCCAACCAGCAGGTGGCCAGCGAGTTGCTGGGCAACGAGGGCGCGCAGGTCGAGGTGGCCAGTTCCGGGCCGATGGCGATAGCCGCCGCGTCGCGCCCCGGCCCGCCGCCGGACCTGATCCTGATGGACATCCAGATGCCGGAGATGGACGGCTACGAGGCGACGCGCGCGATCCAGCGCCTGCTGGGCGCGCAGGCCCCGCCCATCGTCGCGATGACGGCCAACGCCATGCCGGCCGACCGCATCGCCGCGCTGGACGCGGGCATGGTCGACCACATCGGCAAGCCTTTCGACCTGGTCCAGTTGATCGCGGTGATCCTGCGGCATGCGCGGCGCGCCGGCGTGCCGCTGGAGATGGTGGTGGCGCCGGTCGTGGTGGCCGAGGCGGCCGGCATGGCGCCGCTGGCGGAGGCCGGCATCAACAGCGCGGCCGCGCTCAAGCGCATGGGCGGGCTGCTTTCGGTGTATCTGGTGGCGCTGCGCAGTTTTGCGGTGGAGGCGAATAGCTTGGCGGCCCGATTGCAGGTGGCGGTTGACGGGCAGGATGGCGGCGCGGCCTTGCCGCTGCTGCATACGCTCAAGGGATTGGCCGGCACCGTGGGCGCCGACCGCCTGGCCGGCCTGGCGCACCGCGCCGAGCAGGCGCTGAAGGCCGACCCCGGCGCGACAGGCTGCGCGCAGCTGGCGCCGGTGATCGACGCCATCCCCGGCGTGGTGGACGAGATCGCCCACCTGGCGCGCCAGCTGGACCCGGCCGGCGCGGTTTCATAACCCACGTCGCTCCTCCCACTGGGGGGAATGACGGCGGCGCGCGTCCCCGGACTTAGCGCGGCTGGAAACCGTCCGCGCTGATCTGCAGCTCGGTCACTTCGCCGTAGGTCTTGGCGATGTCGCGGATGGCGTCGGCTTTCCCCACCAGCACCGTTTGCAGCTTGGTGCGCGGGAAGTGCTTGTCCACCAGCGCCTTGGCGCGCTCCGGCGTCAGGCTGTCGACATCCTTCATGAAGTTGTCGATCTGCTCGCGGCCGACCTTGGACGCGTACATATCGCCCAACAAGCCGGCCAGCTGCTCGCCGGTCTCGTAGCGCGGCGGGAACTGGCCCTTGACGTAAGCCTTGGCCGATTCCAGCGTCGCCTGGTCGATGCCCTTGTCCCACAAGCGTTGGTAGGTCTTGTGCGCCAGCGCCAGTGCCGCCTCGGTCTTGGGCAGCGCGGTGAAGCTGGAGATGGCAAAGGTGCCGGTCTGCGCCAGCGTGGCGAACTCGCTGCGGGCGCCGTAGGTCAGGCCCGAGTTTACGCGCAGCTCGTCGTTCAGCCACGAGGTGAAACGGCCGCCGACGATGGTGTTGAGCACCTGCATGGGCACATAGTCCGGATCGTTGCGGGCGATACCCACGCCGCCGATCAGGAAGGTGGTCTCGATCGCATCCGGCTTGTTGACCAGCCACACGCGCGCCTTGTCGGCCTGCACCTTGCCGTTGTCCTGCTGCGGCAGCGCCGGGCCGCTGGCCTTCCACGCGCCGAACAGCGACTCGATCTGCTTGCGCATCTCGGCCGTCTGGAAGTCGCCCACCACGATGATGGCCGCGTTGTCCGGACGGTAGTAGTGCTGGTAGTAGCCCTGCACGTCGCTCTGCTTGAGCGCGCTGACGCTGCTGACCGTGCCGCCGGGCGGATTGGCATACGGCGCCTCGCCGAACAGCATGGCGCGGTAGTAGTTGTTGACCACGTTGCGCGGCGCCTCCTTGGCCTGCTTCAGGCCGTTGACCTTGCGGTCGCGCAGCTTGGCCAGCTCGGCCTCGTCGAAGCTTGGTTGCTGGACGATCTCGGCAAACAGCGGCAGCAGCGTGGCGCTGTCGGCGCGGGCGAAGTTGGCCTGCACCGTGCTGGCCTCGGTGCCGGCGCCGCCGGCCAGGCGGGCGCCGCGGAAGTCGAAGGCCTGGTCGATGGCGGTCTTGTTGTGGGCTTTGCTGCCCAGCAGCAGGGCGTCGCCGGTCAGGTTGGACAGGCCCGGCTGTTTCTCATCGTTGACGGCGCCGGCCTTGACCACGGCGCGCACCGAGATCAGCGGCACTTCATGGCGCTCCATCAGGTAGACGGTCAGGCCGTTGGGCAGGGTGACGGTGTCGAACGCCGGCAGGCGGAAATCGGCGGCGCCGGCCAGTGGCGCGGCGGCCAGCACGGCGGCGGCCATTGCGGTTGCTTTGATGGTCATTGGATCAATCCTCCTTCGCAGCCAGCACGCCGACGGTGCGCTGCGATTTCTTCAGGTATTTGGCGGCGACGGCCTGGATATCGGCCGGCGTCAGTTTTTCGTAAGCGGCCGGGGCGTCGAACATTTTCTTGTAGTCGCCGAAGAACACCTCGTAGTTGCCCAGCTGCTGGGCGCGGCCGTTGATGGTTTCCTGTTCGCGGTACAGGTTCAGCAGCTTCTGGTTCTTCACCTTTTGCAGCTCGTCGGCGGTCACGCCGTTCTTGACCAGGTTGTCGACCTCGGCCAGCAGCGCCTTTTCCAGCTGGGCCGGCGGCGTCTTGGCGGTGGCCACGGCCGACAGGTACAGCAGGCCGGGATCGAAGCCGTCCATGCTGCTGGCGCTGACCTGCGTGGCCAGCTGCTGCTCGACCAGCGCCTTGTACAGGCGCGAGGTCTTGCCTTCGCCCAGTATGCTCTGCAGCACTTCCAGCGCGTAGTAGTCCGGGCTGTTGGCGGCCGGGACCTTGTAGGCGATCGCCAGGTTGGCCGAGGTGGCCGATTCCTTGGCGACGAACACGCGGCGTTCGCCTTTCTGTTCAGGCTCCACGGTGCGCACGGCCGGCGGCAGCGCGCGCTTCGGAATGCCGCCGAAGTATTTGGTGGCCAGCTTCTTCACCTCGTCGGCCTTGACGTCGCCGACGATCACCGACACGGCGTTGTTGGGCGCGTAGTAGGTGTTGAAGTAGCGCTGCAGGTCGTCCTGGGTCCAGGCCTTGATGTCGGACTCATGGCCGATCACCGGCCACGAATACGGATGGGCCTGGAAAGCGACGCCGTTGACTTCCTCGTGCAGCGCGCGGATGTTGGAGTTCTCCAGCCCGGTGCTGCGCTCGGATAGCACCACGCCGCGCTCGCTGGCGACCATCTTCGGATCGATCGTCAGGTGGGCGATGCGGTCGCTCTCGAGCGTGAAGATGGTTTCCAGCGACGCCGCCGGGAACCAGTCCTGGTACACGGTCAGGTCGTTGCTGGTGTAGGCGTTGTTGGACCCGCCCTTGGCTTCCATGGTGCGGTCGAACATTTTCGGGCCGAAGTGCTTGGAGCCATTGAACATCATGTGTTCGAAGAAGTGCGACAGGCCGGTGATGCCGGGCGCCTCATTGCGCGAGCCGACCTTCCAGAACGTGTACATATTGGCGTTGGGGATGGTGTGCGATTCGAGCACAATGAACTTCATGCCGTTGGCCAGCGTGAAGGTGTGGACCTCGTCCGCCGTGACGGCGTGGGCGGTGGCGGCCATGCCGAGCATGAGACTGGCGGCCAGGACTTTCCATTTCATGGTTGCTCCTTTTTTCGTGAAGCGCAAAGCATACGATTAAACGTTACAGTTCACTAGTTGTTTTTGATAACTATTTGCGAATGACAAGCTTAGCGGATAGCATGGAGAAAACAACTATGGAGTATGCAATGGAAAAACCGATGAGCTGGACCGCCCACGAACTGAGCATGACCGTCCTGATGACGCCGGACATGGCCAATTTCTCCGGCAACGTGCACGGGGGCACCATCCTCAAGTATCTCGACAGCGTGGCCTACGCCTGCGCCAGCCGCTACTCGGGCAGCTACGTGGTGACGCTGTCGGTGGACCAGGTGATGTTCCTGCAGCCCATCCACGTGGGCGAGCTGGTGACCTTCCTGGCGTCGATCAACTACACCGGCCGCACGTCGATGGAGGTGGGCATCCGCGTGGTGACGGAAAACATTCAGCAACGTCTGGTGCGCCACGCGAATAGCTGCTACTTTACGATGGTGGCGGTGGACGAACACCGCAAGCCGGTCGAGGTGCCGACGCTGGTGCCGGAAACCGAAGAGCAGAAACAGCGCTGGGACCAGGCCCTGCTGCGCAAGCAGGCGCGGCAGATGGTCCACGGAGCGCGCAAGGCCTGAGGAGGCTGTATGGAAATGAAACGCATCAACGCCGGCAAGCTGCGCGCCATCGGATACGATGCGCGCGACCGCATGCTGCGCGTGGAGTTTGACGATGGTGTCGCCATCGACTACTCGGGCGTGGGCAACGAGGTGTGGCGCAAGCTGTCGACCTCGGCTGCCGCATGGAGCTACTATCGCGACAATATCGAAGACGAATTCACCGGACGGCGCGGCGTGGTGCGCAAGCCCACCAGCCGCGCCGAGCTGGAAGACCTGTTCAAGCCGCCCGGCGGCGATGCCAACTGAGCCGACCTATGTTGACTGAAAATGTAATGGAAAGTCCGGCGGTGCTGTCCGACCAGCCGGCGTATGTTGTCAAGACCTCGCCGGTGCACGGGCGGGGCGTATTCGCCAACCGCGACATCGCGGTCAGCGAATGCGTGATCGAATACACGGGCCGCGAGATCACCTGGCCCGAAGCACTGGAGCGCGCGGCCGCGCAGGACATGCCGCACAACCACACCTTCTTCTTTAGCCTGGCGAACGGCAACGTCATCGACGGCGGCGACCAGGGCAACGAGGCGCGCTTCATCAACCACTCGTGCGAGCCCAACTGCCAGGCCATCGAGGACGAGGGCCGCATCTACATCTACGCGCTGCACGACATCAAGTGCGGCGAGGAGTTGAGCTACTCCTACCCGCTGATCTACGAAGGCCGCCACACGCCCGCGATCAAACGCTCCTTCGCCTGCCGCTGCGGCGCGCCAGGCTGCACCGGCACCATGCTGGCACCCAAGAAGCGGCGGCGGAAGCCGCAGGCTGCCGACACGCCAGCCTGACAGGAGCCGGTAAAGCCGCTGCTGATCGCTGCACATTCAAGGAAGTAACCAAGACGGCGACATCGCTAACCTGTGCAGCATTTACCTGTGCAGCATATCTATTGCTGCGGCTAAGGTGGGGCTGATCGCGCCCGGTCCGGCGGTGATCGCGGTGGCGGCGGCGGACG
Source organism: Duganella vulcania (assembly GCF_009857655.1). Taxonomy (NCBI): domain Bacteria; kingdom Pseudomonadati; phylum Pseudomonadota; class Betaproteobacteria; order Burkholderiales; family Oxalobacteraceae; genus Duganella; species Duganella vulcania. The sequence continues at coordinate 31,332 of NZ_WWCX01000023.1, read as the reverse complement.
CGATCATGATCGCCCGTCGCTAGATTGTAATCCGCCGACACTGGCGATCTCGGTGGTGGTGGTCTTGCGGTGGAAGGTCAAGAAATTGCAGGAGCGGCGGTCGTCGCAACAGTCGCCCGCAGCGGATTTAGTAATTTGTCCGCCGCTGTACCATTAATCGGATGAAACTGAGTCTAGACCTATGGCCTTGTTGCGGCCGGAAGCATAACTTCGCTGCGAAGTCCTCAACCCGCCCCAAACCCCTCGAATTAGCAAGTCGAATGGAACCCGTCTTTCAGAGGGACACCATAACTTTGCTGGCTAGATTTCGGAACCATATTTTGAGCGGCTCTCGCGCGACCGCGCAGCCGCGTCTGGCGGACCGGGCTCCGGTGTCCCATTGCCTTTAGTCCTGTTCCACCCAAATTGACAACTTCATGCGGTCGGCCTGGCATTGAAGGGCGATCAGCTTCTTACCCTTTGGGCAGTCGTCAGTGTTGTTCATGACTTATGCAAATGGAGCTTCAAGCCTCCAGGCGGACGATTACTAATTTGTTGTTGGCAGCACAGAGCTGCGGTATGCACGCCCCTTGTTTGCTCAGTTTGATACGAAATTTAGTGATCGAAATAGAGGCTGAACTGTTAAGGAAGGGGGAACGTAACAGCAATAATACAAATAGAGGGCGAGTTGTTACATTCGGATAGATTACTTTTTAAAAAAAATGCTAAAGTATCAAAGTTTATTTTATGAAATAATTCACATACTAGAATATTATGTTAATAGACAGGAAAATGATACTTATCGACCGATACAAGTTATTAATTCAAATCAATTTTAATTAAATCTGGCCTTATGTATGCGGAGAAAAAATGAACATAATCTTACTAAGCTCAAAAAAAATAATGATTTTTTTTATTCTTTTTGGGGGGGTATATTGTAATTTAATTAGCTGTAAAGCAAATGAAGAAAGTCCATATAAAAAAAACGCGAATAATTCTTCAGATGCAAATTATGAACGCGATGCAGCATTATTTAAATCGCAAGTAATAGCATTGTTCGACAAATCTGAGATTGAATCGCCGAATATTCATTACGATTATACAGAATGGTGCAATAAATCTATTTTCTTGAACAAACCTCTTAGCTATGCACAAAGCGTGCTACAAGCTAGTGGACAAAAAGGTCCATTTTTAAATACGAAAGTATACGACTACTATCCCAAGGATTCTGTATTTAACGGCGGGTTCATAATACACAAATCGCTTATATCTTCAGTAACTTTTGGAATAACATTTCTGATAGACGCAAAAGATCCAGAAAAAAAAGTAATCAAAATTACGTCATGTGGCGTAACTACCGTAACACTCTAATAGGAGTATTTAATGGGTACAATTAGTGCAGTATATTCTCAAGTAGGTCCAAGCATTGCTGGATTGCCCGTAGCTTATCATATTACTTTGGTTTATCGAAGTGACAATGGAACCACTTCCTTTGTCTCAGCAGGGCCAACAATTTCAGACAAGAGTTTACATCTCGGCCCAGGGGCGGAAGCAGCAGCAATCGCAAATTCCGGGATCAATGTATTAGATAACAGCCCTTCTGTTTGGGGAACTCTTAAAGTTCAGGGAAGTGGAACATTTAATGCAAAGGATCCATTTAATGGCGTCACCAACGTTGCACAAACTGACCCGAACACCGGGCTACCAAATCCGAACGCTGGAGCCACCTACAATTGGGAAGTTATATCTAATAATGTTTCCGATGCGCAGTTTGCCGGAATCGTCCAAACGTATAATGATATCGCATCATTACATATGACGTACTCGCCAACTCTACAAAATTCTAATAGCGTGGCATGTACCGCATTAAAAATTGCGGGTCTCCCAATGCCAAGTGACCCCGGATCATATCTCGCATGGGGATGCGGAAATAACAATATGCCCACCAAAAAAAGCAACATTGAGCAATATCTTAATAATATGCGGCAACGTGCAAGCTCACCAGGCCAAGATTTTTCCGTGACACAGACAGAAAGATCTGATGGCACGACTATCCAAATAGTGGACTGGAACAATCCATTCTTATTAGATTCATTGATTACCAAAAAAAATGGAGTAGTCACGGCGATCCAATTAAAAAATAACGAAATCAGTGATCTTAGTGTGTTTACCAGTGCTGACGTATCAGCTAATTATACAAACGTCATGTTGGCCGATAATGGCCTGGACGTCAATTTACTGGGCGATGCCAATACTATCGAGGGAGGTATACATTACGACTTGAGCGTAACCGGAAATGATAACTTGGCGAGGGTTGATGACAGTAACGTACAATTTTATGGATCAAATAATGATTTATATGGAGATTCGAATTCGAGCTATGGGGCGGCATATAGCGGAAATGATGAATTTGGCCGAATGGCTTCTGCTTCACAGAGCCCATCAAATTCTATTTCCGCCGACAAATTAATTGAAACCATGTCCGCTTATCCGATGGCATCGGCTGCCGGAAGCATAAGAGAGCGTCCGGCTGAACCTGAGTGGGCAACAATCACGAGCAAAGCATAACCCATCGCATGAAGTCTTTAATCGGTTTATAGAATTTCATATAAATTAATATGAACTTACCTGCCACATCTTACGTTCCGTTCTCTTGTGCGAAACTCAAGAATTTTAAAATATTATGGCAAAACAGAGCTGTTGGAACCGATGTTCCCCTTGAGAATTATGCATTTTGTGTTCCCGCTCTTTGTGATCAAGAAAGCGACTACGATAAATTTTCTATTACTGCATTTGCCGAGCGCTATGGAGGTAAGGGAGTAGGAACAAACGGTGGTGGCGTGAGATGTGGCAATATTGGTGACTGGCAAATTAAAGGCGTTGGGTGTAATCCATTGGTAGGGATGGGGACGGACTATTGGCATGCACACGGCGGGGCGACCATAGACGAGGCCATTAAAGAGGTAATTTGGAGCGAGATATGTAGTTTTACACTTCCGTATGGTGCTATACGAACTGCCGGGATTATCTTAACTGGAACAAAGACATGGAAAAAGGAGCGCGATAAAAAAACTATCGCTGACAGAGCTTTAATTATTAGGGAAAAAAGCATACGGCCGGCGCATTTTATGCGTTCCGTAAACTATAACCCTAATGATTTGATATGGTCAAGTTGTGTAAGTGATAATGATAGAACTAAAAATTCAATCAATAGTTTAACTCGGAATTTTCCCATGCCGTCAGACGTTGCAGATCCGGCGAAAAACCTCTACGCAAGTATTTATAAGCTTCTAAAGCGAGCTGCATTTCAAATGGCAGCCGCGAGGGCCAAAAGGATTCCGCACGGCTCCATAAATTGTTCAAATATTTGCTTAGATGGGAGATATATTGATTTCGGAACAATGACTGCTATAAGCGACTTTGGGCGAGTTATTATTTCTGGCGGAAACCCCGATTTATGGAATGAGGAGATCGCTGTCAGACAGACATTGGAAAATATTTACTTTTCAGTGTTGAAATACGAAAGCGATATTAATAAAGTTTTGCCCAATGTAGATTATTTTTGGGCGGAGTTCCAAAGAATATTTTCCGATAGACTGTGTATCGAATTTTTAAAGTTGACGGGCATCCCAGAATTTTATTTTGAAAAAATTCCCTTAGAAGCGAAAATTTCGCTGTGGAAGGTCATGATTAAGATAATTTCGCATGGAAATCGTGAGCCCTTTAGGCTGACAGAAAACTCGCCCGTAAAGTTCGGAAGCTATCATTTAAATACGATTTTGCAAATTGCGTCGCTATCAAGGAACAAGGCCGAACTTACAGTAGATTTAAAAAATCATATTTCAGAAACGCTAGTAAACGAGTTTTCTGACAGTTATTGGAATTTTCGCAATGAATGCAATCTAGAACTTTCTGAAGCAAAATTTTCTAATAAGGTAATTGCTATTCGTTCAATTTTTTTAAATGGGGAAAATGATTTCTTATCGAAGTACAAAATTGATGGCGAGATAGAGAAAATGATAGAAGACGGTATAAGGTCAGAAGACATTGGCATTTATATCGAGAAAACGATAAAGAAATCTGAGAATTTGTTTCAGAGTTCGGACACTCTGACTTCCTATGTGAATACGGCAACGTTTGGAAGAATATGTTTTGGACCGAATGGGGTATCTGATGAAAAAAGACAAGAAATTGATTACTGCGGAGCTATCGATATGCTTCCGGAAGAGATATTCAGTAAAAACTTTTTAAATAGGCTAAAGGCCGAATAATGCAAAGTTATTTAAACGTTTTTTTTGACGAAAATTGTTATCAGAAGGATTTTCCGTGCCAGTTGGGTGCCGCCGCATATGTTTACGCCTTGAACAAGAAACGTAGATCTATATCCATATCGTCTTTTTTTAAGTCAATTAGTCTGGCAATAAATCAAAGACGAATATTGTTTTGCTATTTCAACGGTGAGATTGACTGTCTTCATATTTGGGCCTATCTGAACTGCGATGCAGAAGATAAAGTGCTGATCTCACATTTCGCTAGTTTTGACATCTCTGATTGGTCTAGTGGGCATAATTTATGGCTGGTTGATTCCGTATCCGTTTCTGGTGAGAATATCATGAGGAACCGGCCTGTTTTGCGGCATGTAATTAGAAGAAAAGTTCTCATTAAACGGCTAAAAGGTCGAAATGCTCTCGTCGTGGCGGCTAGTAAAAAAAACGAGGCCGCTGCATACATTCGAAAATACGTGGGTGACGAATTAAGACTGCAGGATAATTCTAATTTTCTAAAGATCGGAAATATATGCATATTACTAGCGCAATGCGAAAGATACCGATTTTTAAAAATGGAGTATATTGAAAAAAAGATATTTTCTTTCATTTTCGACAATAGGAATATCATTTTTTACAACGAAGACGGAATGGTCGTCGGATGCGTTTTTTGGAGCGAAAAGAATTTTTTAGGCGAATTTGTTGAGATGGAAATTGAAGAAATAATAGCGCCATTTGGTAATTTAATATATATGTGGAAGCATCTGAGGGAATTTGTAGGCGATAAATATAAAAAAATAACCTATGTAAGATATAAGAAAAATAATGTGGATTACCGCTTTGAAAGAATTTTGAAATGAAATTAGGTTTGATGATGCAAACACATTCTTTTCCGTAGTCTAGGTTCGCCTCGGCGATTGTTAAATGACATCGGTTATTGAAATTGAAAAATATAGATTATTTGGCCTCATATGTATTTAAATAATAATGAAATTTTTGAGCCTGAATTGGTGGTAGATCAAAGAAATACCGGGCTGGACTGCTTAGTAATAATTGCTGCGTTTCATGGGCTTCCGGCAGATTGGACGGAATTAAATCATGCCTTCGGCCATGGAACAATATTCACCTCTGAAACCATAATGCTCGGAGCAAAGCGTATAGGTTTATCTTCGAAAATCGTGAGCCAGAAACCCGAACGATTGCATAAGATCGCTTTGCCAGCAATAGCAAAAGATAACGACGGAAGATTTTTTGTTATTGGTAAAATAGTTTTATCTTCCGAACTAGATAATGAGATTCAAAAACGTGAAATTGACGATGGGGCCAAGATTTTGATTCAACGCCCCGGCGAAGCACCTCAGTGGATCAATTATCTGGAGTTTATTGATGAGTGGTCAGGCGATGTATTGCTATTTTCAAGCAAGGCAAATTTCATAGGAGAAACTGCAAAATTTGATTTTACCTGGTTTATTCCATCCATAGTAAAGTATCGCACGACATTAGCGGAAATATTATTGATATCGTTCGTATTGCAGGGGATAGGATTAGTATCTCCAATGTTTTTTCAAGTTATTATGGATAAAGTGTTGGTAAATCACGCGATAAATACACTTGATATAATATCTCTTGGCCTTCTTATTACCACGTTATTTGAAGTGGTGTTGACATCAATTCGGAGCTATATTTTTTCGTTCACAAGCAGTAAGATCGATATTGAGCTGGGTGCTAAACTTTTCAATCACTTGCTAGGCCTGCCTATCGCCTACTTTCAGGCCAGGCGCGTAGGTGACTCGGTGGCTAGAATAAAAGAAATTGAAAACATTAGGTCTTTTTTAACCGGGAACGGTATAACTCTGGTATTGGATGTAATATTTTCTTTTGTTTTTTTCGGCGTTATGTTTTTATATAGCCCAGGCTTGACGTTAATTGTCACTCTTTCCGTTCCATTGTATATAATACAGTCAGCGATATTCATTCCGATATTAAGGGCTAAATTAAATGATAAATTTAATAGGGGCGCAGAAAACCAGTCGTTTCTGGTGGAGACTATTGGTGGAATTGATACTATAAAATCGCTTGCTGTTGAGCCCCATTGGCAAAGAAAATGGGAACGTCAATTGGCGGGATATGTCGTTGCTTCGCTCTCCGCCACTAATATCTCGAATGTCGCTAATAGTGGTGTCAATCTTGTAAGCAAGCTGACTACTGTTCTTATCATGTGGATTGGCGCTAGCTATGTGATAGAAGGAAAAGTGAGTGTGGGAGAGCTTGTTGCATTTAATATGCTTGCCGGACAAGTTTCCTCACCAATATTAAGACTCGCTCAGTTGTGGAACGACTTTCAACAAGTTGGAATTTCCATGCAAAGGTTAGGTGATATTCTGAACACGCGTACAGAAATAGCCGGGCAAAAATCCAGATTGCCGAGGCTTATTGGCGATATAAAATTTAAAAATGTTTCGTTCAGATATCGTCCGGATTTGCCACATGTTATTCACGACTTCAGTTTCGAAATTCGCGCTGGGGAAATAGTTGGAATTGTAGGACGGTCGGGGTCTGGAAAGAGTACTTTAACTAAGCTCGTGCAGCGTCTTTATGTTCCAGACGGTGGCAATGTATTAATAGATGGACATGATATTTCAATTATTGATACGGCTTCTTTACGCCATCAAATCGGAGTTGTACTGCAAGAAAATAATCTATTTAGCAGAAGTATTCGCGATAATATTGCGCTTAGCAATCCATCGGCTTCCCTGGATTCCATTGTATCTGCAGCCAAACTGTCCGGTGCCCATGAATTTATTTGTCAACTCCCCGAGGGATATGATACTCATGTAGGGGAGCATGGGGCTGGATTGTCTGGGGGGCAGCGTCAAAGAATTGCTATTGCGCGAGCGTTAATAAATAATCCAAGAATACTTATTTTTGATGAGGCGACCAGTGCGCTTGATTATGAGTCGGAAAGAATAATTCAAGAAAATATGAAGGATATTGCGCGTGGTAGGACTGTTCTTATAATTGCGCATCGACTATCGGCGGTTAGAGACGCTTCTAGGATACTTGTAATGGAGCAAGGAAGACTTGCAGAAGTTGGTACTCATGCTCAACTGTTGGAGAATGAAAATGGAATATATACCCATCTATATAGATTTCAAATTAATTGAAACGTATAAATAATAATATTGCAGGAAATTTTGTAAAAATATATGAAAATATTTCATCGAGCTTTGGCATATGGAGATTTGATCAGGAAATATAAGGAGACCTTTTCTTATGTTTGGAAGAATCGAAGTAAATTTAAAACTGGATTGTTTAATTCGGTTGAGGCTGAATTTCTTCCTGCTGCCCTTTCACTTCAAGAAAGGCCAATATCGGTGACGATTAAATGGACGGCGCGAATATTAATTTTATTAATATTTTCAACGCTTATTTGGTCTATAGTTGGGAAGGTCGATATTGTGGTAAATGCTTCGGGGAAAATAATACCCAGGGGGCGGATTAAATCCATTGCCTCTGTTGATGTCGCGAGCGTTACAGCGTTGCACGTCGTCGAAGGCCAACACGTTAAGTCTGGGGAGATTCTTATTGAGCTTGACTCTAGTGAAATTGATGCTGAAAAAGATAAAGCCCAGACTGAAAGAATTGATGCTATCCTTCAAATGGAGCGTTCTAGAGCCTTAATTATGGCTATTGATCGTATTCAGGCGCCGGCAATATATTCAATTGAAAAACTAAATAAAAGCTATCACATTCAAATCCCAAAGGAGAAATGGGCGGAAGAACAGGCCCACGTTGAGGGAATTTTTAATGATTTCGTAGCGAAATTAAATCGTGTTGACGGCGACATAAAGAAATACGCCCGTGCATTAGAATTGGCCACAGAACGCGCAAATGATTATAAGGAGTTATTTAAAAATCACGATATTCCATATCACGCTTGGCTAGAAAAAGAAGAATCTCGAGGTAACTTATTTTCTCAAAATGAGGATGCAAAAAATCAACGAGCTTCGCTGGTCGCCGAAACAAAGAAAGTGGCTTTTGATCAGTATTCCGAAGGGAGTAAGCTGTCAAACTCATATAATTCTGATGCGATACGTTCTGCCGCACACAGTAAACTGCTTATATTGAGATCCCCTGTTGATGGGGTCATTCAGCAACTGAATGTTCATTCCGTTGGAAGCGTTGTTCCAGCCGCGCAAACTCTAATGCAAATTATTCCGTCGGGTGACAATATTATCGTGGAGGCTTTTATCGAAAATAAGGATATCGGATTCATTCAAGAAGGGCAATTTGCGCAAGTGAAGGTTGATGCCTTCGATTTTGGCACATATGGCACGATTTCTGGCACTGTGAAACAAGTGGCACATGACGCAATTTCTGACGAAAAAAAGGGTTGGATTTACCCAGTAAATATTGGCATGATGAAATCATCTATGTTAATTGAGAATAAAGAAATTAATTTGTCACCTGGCATGTCGGTCAACGTCGAAATTCGTACTGGACGCAGGCGTATTATTGAATATATTTTATCGCCGCTGGTAAAACATGGTCATGAAGCGCTGCATGAAAGATAAACGGAATTATGAAAATTAGTAGATTTCATGTCATTTTTATATTAATGTTATTTGTTAATGTGTCTCAAGCGTCTAACGTTGAAAATGGGTTCCTGGGAATTTTTTTTAAAGGAACGGACGTGGTGGAAAAAAATATGTTCTCCGACTTCGTTTCTAAAAACGAGTTGCCCGTTGACTGCGGAATAGCACAGAAAATCCCAGATATTTTGGAGCTCGTTGATGCGGTAAAAATAGCGATATGTAACAATAAAAGAATTAAAGGATCTTGGGCTGCAGTAGAGGAGCAAAGAGCGGCTTTAGAAGAGTCGAAATCGAGTTATTTACCGACGGCGTCCGTTTCTGTGAATAAGCTGCGCACGCACGCTCAATATCCCGATCATAGTTCATCATCGGCCTCGTCTTCCGGTAGCACCATATCTGGCTCACTCAATTGGAGAGTTTTTGATTTTGGAGCTAGAGATTCAACTATAAAAACTTCTGAGCAGATTTTGGTATCTGCTGAATTTGAGCACGACTCGGAATTGCAAAAAATAGTTAGCAATACTATGCAGTGTTTTTTTGATGGACAAAGTGCAGCAGCTGTTTTAAAGGCGAAAATTCAGGATTCTAGAATTAGCTCTGAAACTCTCGAAAGCGCGAAACGCAGAGAGATTTCGGGAGTTTCCTCAAGGAGCGACACATTACAAATGGCTACTGCAAATGCAAAGGCGAACTTGGAATTAAGCCGAGCAAAAGGAAATTACGGAAAGGCGATAGGAAGCCTAAATTATGCAATGGGCGTTCCGTTGCACAGTAGTTATAAGCTAATAGACTTTGAAGAAATGTCCTTAGCTCCAAGCGCTATGGCAAGTTGGATAGCCAATGAGAATAGTAATCTTGTGGAGTGGATTAATAAGGCTGAACTCAAACATCCCGCTATTTTGGCTGCGAAAGCCAGATTCGAGGCAGCACAAGAGAAGATAAATGTTGTCAAGGCGGAAGGTAATCCGACGATCGATTTTTCTATTAATTATTATCAAAATGGCTATCCTGGGCAGGCATTGTCCTCTACTAGATCTCGCGTTGGAACAATCGGATTGACAATAAACTTTCCCATTTTTGATGGATTTTCACGGTCGTTTAAAGTTAAGCAGGCAATTGCGCAGAAAGAACGGAAAGATAGCGAAATGCGCGACATCTCACAAAGCATATCTGCGGAAGTATTACGGTCGTATTACGATGCTCTTTCTTCGCTTAAAAATATTAACGAGACTCAGGTTTTGCTTGAGGCGGCCCAGGAAGCGTATACCGTATCGAAGCGAAAATATGAGAAAGGTGTGGCTGACGTTGTGGAAATTTTGAACACTCAAAATTCGCTGGTGGATGCCGAAGAAGAGAGGGTGCGCGCAATAGCGGAATGGCGTTCTGCACAATTGAGGTTAATTGCGAGTTCTGGGATTTTGTCCTTTAAATCGTTAAATAAAATTGTTATTAATAGCGCAGATTATTGAACTAGGTTAAGAGGGCTTCGAAGAACTTCCTCGATGTGATTTGATAACATTAATCGGATTTTCGCAGCCCATCGCCAGCAGATTCCTGCCCTCCGCCAGCATCTGCCCGAAGGCCTCGGCCGGCACCGGCTGGCTGAAGTAGTAGCCCTGGATCTCGTCGCAGCCGTGCAGCCGCAGGTAGTCCAGTTGCGCGGCGGTCTCCACGCCCTCGGCGATCACGCGCAGCTTGAGGTTGTGCGCCAAGGCGATGATGGATACCACGATGGCCGCCTCGTCGCCGTCGCCGATGTCGCTGACGAAGGAGCGGTCTATCTTCAGCACGTCGATCGGGAACCTGCGCAGGTAGGAAAAGCTCGAATACCCGGTGCCGAAATCGTCGATCGACAACGCCAGCCCCAGCGCCTTCAACTTGTGCAGCAGCTCCACCGCCAGCGCCACATCGCTCATGAACAAGCCCTCGGTCAGCTCGATATCCAGGCAGGACGGGGGCAGGCCGGTCTGCTCCAGCACCTCGGCGATCGAAGCCAGCAGGTTCGGCTCGCCGAACTGGCGCGGCGACAGGTTGACCGCGATCCGCAACGGCCCAAACCCCGCATCCTGCCATGCCTTGGCCTGCATGCACGCGGCCCGCAGCACCCAGGCGCCGATCGGCACGATCAGCCCGGTCTCCTCGGCCAGCCCGATGAAGCGGTCGGGCGCCACCATGCCCAGCTCGGGATGGCGCCAGCGTATCAGCGCCTCCATGCCGACGATGCGGCCGCTGCCCAGGTCCACCTGCGGCTGGTAGTGCAGCACGAACTCGTCCCGCTCCAGCGCGCTGCGCAGCGCGGTCTCGATGCGGACCCGCTCCAGCGCTTCCTCGTTCATGGCCGGCTGGTAGAACTGCGTGTTGTTGCGGCCCAGCTTCTTGGCGCGGTACATGGCGATGTCGGCATGCTCGATCAGGCGCTGCGCCGGCGTGCCGTCCGGGTCGTACACCGCCACGCCGATCGAGCAGGTGACGAAGAACTCCTTCCCCTCCAGCAGCACCGGCTGCGCCACCGCCCGCATGATGCGCTGCGTGACGTCCAGCGACAGCGCCTCGTCCGGGTATTCGGTCAGGATGGCGACGAACTCGTCGCCGGACAGCCGCGCCACGGTGTCGCTTTCGCGCACGCTGTCCTGCAGGCGCTGGGCCACGGTCTTGAGCAGCAGGTCGCCGGCCTTGTGGCCCAGGCTGTCGTTGACGAACTTGAAGCGGTCCAGGTCGATCAGCATGACCCACAGCGGGTTGCCGCTGCGGTTGGCGAAGGCGGCCGCCTGCGTCAGCCGGTCCTGCAGCAGCACGCGGTTGGGCAGGCCGGTCAGCACGTCGTGGTGGGCGATGTGGTGGATGCGCTGCTCGGACTGCTTGCGCTCGGTGATGTCGGTGCCGGTGCCGCGATAGCCCTTGAACACGCCATCCTGGTCGAACAGGGGCTCGCCGCTGATGCTGAACCAGTGCTGCTGGCCGTCGGTGCCGGTCAGCGCGTATTCGAAATTGAGGAAGGGCAGGTGGGCTTGCAGCAGCGCGATGTGGTCCTGGCCCCAGCGCGCCTGCCGCATCTCGGGATGGTGTTCCCAGCGCGTCTTGCCCATGAAGTGGTCCGGGTCCTGCTTGCCCTTGTCGAAGAAGCCGCCGGTGATGCTGGTGAAGCGGAACTGTTCGTCCTGCTCCCAGTACCAGTCCGATGACAGCGCCAGCAGGCGGCGGAAGCGCAGCTCGCTTTCCTGCAGTGCCTGCTCGGTGCGCTTGCGGGCGGCGACGTCGTCGTTCAGGCGCTCGTTGCTGAGCTGGAGCGCGCGGGTGCGCTCGTCCACCAGCCGCTGCACCCGCACCGAGCGCCGCGCCAGCGAGTTGACGAAGGCCGCCGTCAGCAGCGAGAACAACAGGCCGCCCAGCAGCGTGGACAGCGATCCCAGGTGGCTGGCCAGGAAGGGGCGCGGCAGCGGCGTCACCTGCACGTGCCAGGCCTTGCCGGCCGCGCTGAAGGTGCGGGTGTAGACGTCGTGGTAGTCGAACGCCAGCCAGCGCTGCAGCGGTTTGGCCGCCACCGACTGGCCGACCGGCTGGCCCAGGCTGTAGATCAAGTTGTCCGGCCGGACATCGTCGCCGACGTACACCCGCACCACCAGCGAGCTGTCGTCCAGCAGGTCGGCGCCGTGCAGGATCTTGTGGATCAAGTCGGTGGAGCGGATGACGGCGCCGGTGTTGCCGATCCACGCTTCGCGCCGCTGTTCGGCGGTGGCGGTCTGGGCGCCGGGCCGGTAGACCGGCATCAGTAGCACGAAGCCTTTCTGGTTGTCCCGTTCCTGCACCAGCCGCAGCAGCGGCGTGGCCAGCGTGGTGCCGGCCGCCACCGCCTGGTTGACGGTGTTGGACATCGGCCCCAGCGACATCACGTCCAGCCCGAACGCGGCCTCGTTGCCCTGCATCGGTTCCAGATAGTCGACGATGGCGTGCCGGGGCCGTGGCGACAGCGGCAAGCGGCCGCTGTCGAACATGGTGTAGCCGGGGTAGCGCTCGCGCAGCGCGGCCGCGTGGCGGCGGGCCTGCTCGTCGGTCAGCACGCGGTGGAAATTGAAAGCTTGCACAAAAGGATAGCGCGCCAGCAGCGGCCGGGTGAAGTCGCCGAACTGCTCGCGGCTGACCGGACCCACCGACTTGAACAGGTCGTTGATGATGGTGACCAGCTCCAGCGTGTCGTCCAGGCCGCTGCGTATGGCGGACGCGCGCGCCTGGGCCCGCTGCTGGAAGCCGAGCTCCATCTTGCCGTATTCCAGCGCGCTGACGGCCACGAACAGCATGCCGGTCACGGCCAGCCCGGTGACCAGCGTCAGCATGGCGGCCAGCGAGATCGGCGGCGACTTGGAAAACAGCGACATGCGGCGCTTTCAGTATGAAGACGGCGGGGCTGGCGGACAAGTCTAGTGTGGCATATCTCATGCCCTTGGGACAGTCATTGGCCTCCGGATTGTCTTATGCAAGCCACGCTTTCGGGCTAGCCGGTCCCGGTCTTCGCCTGGTTCCAGCGCAACCGCAGCACGATCCAGTGCGCCAGCAGGCGGTTCAGCAGGGCGAAGCCCAGGCCGTGGCTGCGCGCCACCTTCCGCTGCATGGCCAGCGCCGGCGACGGCTTGCCGCCCTTGACCGCGAACAGGATGCGGTTGTTGCCGGCGATGCCACGGAACCAGCAGATGCGGCCCTGGAAGGTTTCGCGCAGGCGCCGCAGCATGGCCCCGTACTGCGGATCGTAGCTGAAGATATTGGCCACCATCACACCGCCGGGCCGCAGCGCGCGCCGGCAGTCGGCGTAGAAGCTGGCGCTGCCCAGCGCCGGCGGCAGGCCGTCGGCGTCGAAGCCGTCCACCAGCAGCACGTCGGCCGCGCCGCCGAGCGTGGCCATGTAGGCGGCCGCGTCGGCCTGGATGATGCGGAAGCGGGCGTTGTCGCGCGGGATGGCGAACTGCTCGCGCAGCGCGATCACGTCGGCGCGCAACTCCAGCACGGTGATGCGGCTGTGCGGCAGGTAGCGGTAACAGAACTTGGCCAGCGAACCGCCGCCCAGCCCGACCATGACGATGTGCTCGGGCCTGGGGTGGAACAGCACGAAGCACATCATGGCGCGCGCATAGCTGAGCACCAGGTCGTCCGGCCGCGACAGCCGCATCTCGCTCTGGATCATGCCGGGCTGGAATTCCAGCGAACGTTTGTCGCCGCGCGTGTGCACTTGCGGCCGGTGGGAAGACTGGGTCAAGGGGCGTATTGTGGATTTACGGGGGCGTTTTATAGTAGCATGCCGGCCAGTAAGCCACATTGCATTTACAGAAGCAACAATTGTAGGTACATTGGCGATAGCACAGGCCAGCCCCTTCCGGCGGCCCCCATGGAGAACGAGACGATGTTTTTAGACCACCCTACGCTGACCGCCACCAACAGTTTCACCGAGCCAGACCGCCTGGAGCGCCTGACCCGCGTCTATGGCTACGTGGTGGCGCTGGCCGACATGGCCGGCAAGCAGGCCTTTATCGAGAAAGTCAGCCAGCTGCACGACCACAAGGGCACGCTGATCGTGTTCTGGCACGACGCGCCGACCGAGGACGAGAAAGCCTACTTCGCCCAGGCCTGGGCCAGCAAGATGGGCGACGGCAGCACCAACGTCGAGCACGAGGTCTGACCCGCCGCAGGTCATGGATATAAAAACCCTGGTACTGGCGCTGGCGCTGGGCAATCTGAGCCTGTGCGCGGCGCTGTTCTTTTATGAGCAGGAGCGCCGCCGCGCCGGCCTGGCGCCGGCCAGTTCCACCTGGGGCATGGCCAAGCAGTGCCAGGCCGTGGCCTGGGCCCTGCTGTACCTGCGCGGCACGCTGCCGGACTTCCTGACCATCCCGATCGCCAACGGCGTGCTGTTCGCCGGCTTCGCGCTGGACGCCTCCGCCTTGTGGGAGCAGGCCGGCCGCCGTGTGTGGCGGCGCTACCTGCTGCCGGCGCTGGGCGCGGCCACCGGCATGTTCTCCGGCGCCTGGCTGCTGGAACTGCCGCCCGCCGGCCGCATCGCCATCGGCTCGCTGGCGATCGGCTTGTTCACCATCGCCGGCGCCGCCGCGCTGGGCCGGGGCTGGAGCGCGGGCACGCTGCTGCGGCGCTACCTGGTGCTGTCCTCGCTGTTGCTGGCGCTGGCCGTGATGGCGCGCGGCCTGCTGACGCTGCTGGTGCCGGAGGGCTGGGGCTGGGTCAGCCCGGCCATCGTCCAGGGTGTGGGCATCGCCGCGCTGTACCTGATGATGATCAATAGCGCCTTCGCCTACCTGCTGCTGGGCCGCGAGCAGCAACTGGCCGAACTGGCCCGGCTGGAGGTGGTGGACGCGCTGACCGATGTGCCCAACCGGCGCGGCTTCTACCAGACGCTGACGCCGTGGATCGCGCTGGCGCGCCGTCCCGGCTTGCCGACCGCGCTGATCATCCTCAACCTCGATCACTTCAAGCGCGTCAACGACAGCTATGGCCATCCGGTGGGCGACCAGGTGCTCAAGGCCATGGTCGACGTCTGCAAGAAGCAGCTGCGCGACAGCGATTTGATGGGCCGCCTGGGCGGCGCCGAATTCGCCATCCAGCTGCCGCGCACCTCGCAGGAGGACGCGCTGATGGTGGCCGAGCGTATCCGCAACGCGGTCGCCGCGCTGCCGGTCAAGGCCGGGAAGGCCGTCATCAACATGACCGCCAGCCTGGGCGTGACGATCGTCCGCGCCGACGACACCACCGTCAGCCTGTTCAAGCGCGCCGACGAGGCGCTGCAGGCAGCCAAGCTGGCGGGCCGCAACCGCGTGGCCGAGGCGCAGGCGGGCACGCTGACGGCCTGAATAGCCACACCCCTGTCATCAGCCGGTAACAAACTGCGCTTATCGTGATTATAATCATGTAAATCGTTTAGTTTGATTCACCCGCGAGCCTTCGTTGCCGTGTGCCGAGAGAGGCTTCCAAATATGTACGCAGCAGTAGATCTGGGTTCCAACAGTTTTCGCCTCCACATCGGCAAGCATGACGGGGAGGCGATCCGCGTGCTGAAATCCGTGCGCGAGCCGATCCGCCTGGCCGCGGGGTTGGACGAACAAGGCAACCTGACCCCCGCCGCCATGCAGACCGCGCTGGCCTGCCTGAAGAACTTCCGCGCCGTGCTGGCCGCCTACCGCCTCGATGGCGTGCGCGTGGTGGCCACATCGGCCATGCGCGTGGCGCGCAACTCCGCCGCCTTCCTGCCCGAGGCCGAACTGGCCATCGGCTACCCGATCGAGATCATCTCCGGCGAGGAGGAGGGGCGCCTGATCTACATGGGCGTGGCCAACGCGCTGGCGCTGCCGGGCGAACGCCGGCTGGTGATCGACATCGGCGGCGGCTCCACCGAACTGATACTGGGGCGCGGCCAGGAGATCGAGCAGGTCGAATCGTTCAGCGTCGGCACGGTCAAGCAGAGCCTGTCGTTCTTCATCGGCGGCCGGGTCGACGCGCCGTCGTTCGAGGCGGCCATCCTGTCGGCGCGCAGCCATTTCGAGGACGCCGCGCCGCCTTACCATCCGCAGTTCTGGAAGCAGTGCTACGGCTCGTCCGGCACCGCCCGCACCATCGCCGACATCATCGTCAAGAACGGCATCGGCCGCGAGGTCAACGCCGAAACCCTCAGCGCCCTCAAACAGCGCTTCATCGAATTCGGCCATGTCAGCAGGATCGAGATGGCCGGCCTGCGTCCCGACCGCGCCGCCACCATCATCGGCGGCCTGGCGATCCTGATCGGCCTGGTGCGCGAGCTCGATATCCCGGTGGTGCAGCCGATCGAGGCGGGCCTGCGCATGGGCGTGATGTGGGACCTGCACCTGCGTTCGACCAAGCGTGACCGCCGCGAGCAATCGGTGAAGGCCTGCCTGCTCAAGTTCCATTGCGACGAACGGCGCGCCAACCGCGTGGCCGACGACGCGCTGGCCCTGTACGCGCAGACCAAGCCGTCCAGCGACCAGTACACGCGCCATTTGTACTGGAGCGCGCTGCTGCACGAGATGGGCATGGTGGTGTCGCACACCGGCTACCACAAGCACGCCGCCTACATGATCGAGAACGCCGACCTGCCGGGCTTCACCTCGCGCGAGCAGAAGACCATGGCCCGCCTGATCGCGGCCCACAAGGGCAACCTGCGCAAGGTGGTCGATGCGCTGGCGGAGCCGGATTTCACCAAGGCGGTGGTGGCGCTGCGGCTGGCGGTGCTGTTCATGCACTCGCGGCTGGACATCGACTTCACCCTGATCAAGCTGCGCATGAAGAACCGCATCGAGCTGGAAATCCGCCGCGAATGGATAGGCGACCATCCGACCCTGTCGTACTGGCTGGAGAAGGAGCAGGAGCAGTGGGATGAAGTTGGGTTAGACTTCAGCATACGCACTATCGGTTGATCGCCAGGGAGGTCTATGAGTAAGGACGGCATACATCGCAGCTGCGCCGGCGCGCTGTTGGCGCTGTCGTTGCTGTCGCCCACGGCCCATGCGGCCGGCGGCAAGGAGACGGTCGCCCTGTGCTTCGAGCAGCAGGACGTGCTGCCGTGGCGCTCCAGGCAGGGCGGCGGCCTCAATTTCGCGCTGCTGAAGATGGTCGAGCAGCAGCTCGACATCCGCTTCGATTACCAGGCCGTCCCGTGGAAGCGCTGCCTGGCCGAGCTCAAATCCAACACCGTCGACGGCGCCTTCGCGGTCAGCTACAAGCCGGACCGGCGCGAGCTGGGCGAATATCCCGGCGGCCAGCAGATCGACGCCAGCAAACGCATGCATATTGATAGCTACATGGTGGTGCGCCGAAAAGGCAGCAAGGTGGAATGGGACGGCAAGAGCTTCCACAACCTCGATGGCGCCATCGGTTTCCAGCTCGGATACTCGGTGGGCGACGTGCTGCGCGCACAGAACGTCGAGGTGGACGAGGGCAGCCAGCGCGCCGACGAGCTGGCGCGCAAGCTGATCGCCGGGCGCGTGGCGGCGGCGGCCATCGGCGGCAGCGACGCCAACGGCTTGATGCACGGCCCGCTGGCGCCGCAGCTGGAGGAACTGCCGATCCCCATCATCGAAAAACCGTACTTCCTGATCCTGTCGCACGGCATGGTGGCGTCGCGCCCGCAGCTGGCGGAGCGCATCTGGCGCGCGATCGAGGAAGCCCGCAACAGCGCGGCCTACCGCAAGCTGGAAGCGGCCGAGGGAGTGCGCCATTGATACGCGGGGCCCTGCGTTGAGCGGCGGCCCGCTGGCGCGCCTGCGCAGCGCGTGGCGCCGCAACATCCTGCTGCGGCTGGGGTTCGGCATCTTCGTCTCGGTGACGCTGTCGACCGCCATCTACACCACCTACGTGCTGCAGACGCTCAAGAGCGAGGCCGAACAGAACCTGCGCGAACGCGCCGAGCGGCTGGCGGCGGTGCTGTCGCAGGCGCTGGCGCGGCCGCTGTTCGACATCAACAGCGCGGCCGTCTCCAGCGTGGTCGACGCCTCCGGCGCCACGCCGGAAGTGCTGGTGCTGCGGGTGCTGGCGCCCAACGGCGCGGAGCTGGCCAGCTACGTCTCGCCGCTGCGCGAGCCGGTGGCCGCGATCAAGGTGCGGCGCGATATCAGCTTCACCGACGTGCGGCGCAGCTATGCGGTCGGCTCGATCGAGCTGGCCTTCTCGCGCCAGCAGATCGACCAGGACCTGCGGCGCCAGCTTTTCAACACGGTGGCGGCCAACCTGCTGCTGGCGCTGGGCATCGTGCTGTCGATCTTCGTGGTGGGCCGGCGCGCCGCGCGGCCGTTCGCGGACATCCAGGCCGGCCTTGAGAAACTGACGCGCGGCGAGACCGACATCAAGCTGTCCGGCATCGACCGCGAAGACCAGGTGGGCCGGCTGTCCGGCGCCGTGCTGCGCTTCCGCGACACGCTGACCCGCCTGCGCGATGCCGAATCCGAGCTGCGCGAGTTGAACAGCGACCTGGAATTGCGCATCGCCGCCCGCACACGGGAAGTGACCACCTCCCTGCGGCAGCTGGGCGACAGCCAGGCCAAGCTGCAGGCCATCCTGGACACGGCGCTTGACGCGGTGGTGCGCATGGACCTGGCCGGCCGCATCGTCGGCTGGAACGCGCAGGCCGAGCGCATCTTCGGCTGGAGCCGCGAGGAGGCGCTGGGACTGGCGCTGGACCAGACCATTATCCCGTCGCGCTACCGCTACGACCACCGGCGCGGCATCCAGCGCTACATGGCCGGCAACGGCCCGGCAAAAGTGCTCGACACGCGCATCGAGGTGGCGGCGCTGCGCCGCGACGGCAGCGAGTTCCCGATCGAGCTGGCGATCACCCACGTCAGGTCGGAAGGACCGGACAACGTCGAGTTCTGCGCCTTCATCCGCGACATCAGCGACCGCCGCGAGCGCGAACAGAAACTGGTCAACGCCAATATCGCGGCGGAGGCGGCCAACATCGCCAAGTCCGAGTTCCTGGCCAATATGAGCCACGAGATCCGCACGCCGATGAGCGCCGTGATCGGCATGGCCTACCTGGCGCTGCGCACCGAGATGACGCCCAAGCAGTTCGACTACATCAGCAAGATCCACCGCGCCGCCTTGTCGCTGCTGGGTATCATCAACGACATCCTGGATTTCTCCAAGATCGAGGCGGGGCGGCTGGACGTGGAAGCCATCCCGTTCGCGCTGGAGGACGTGCTGGCCCACGTCTCCAGCGTGACCGCGCAGCGCGCCGAGGACAAGCGCCTGCGCTACCTGGTCACGACCGCGCCCGGCGTGCCGCGCTACCTGGTGGGCGATCCGCTGCGATTGGGGCAGGTGCTGGTCAACCTGGTCAACAACGCGGTCAAGTTCACCGCCGAGGGCGAGCTGGAACTGCGCTGCGAGCCGGGCGCGGAGAGCGCGCCGGACGGCCAGGCCACGCTGCGTTTTTCGGTGCGCGACACCGGCATCGGCATGACGCAGCAGCAGAAGGCCAAGCTGTTCCGCGCCTTCAGCCAGGCCAACGGCTCGACCACGCGGCACTACGGGGGCACCGGCCTGGGCCTGTCGATTTCGCAGCAGCTGGTGCGGCTGATGGGCGGGCGCATCGACGTCGAGAGTGAGCCGGACTTCGGGTCGACCTTCCATTTCGAGCTGCGGTTCGCGCTGTCCGACGCGGCGGCGGTGTCGGTGCAGGCGGCCGTGCATCAGGGGCCGGTGGGCGACCTGACCTTGCTGGCGTCGCCGCGCCGCGCGGCGCGCGTGCTGCTGGCCGAGGATAGCGCCGACAACCAGGATGTGATGGTGGAGCTGCTGGAGCTGCAGGGCATCGTGGTCGACGTGGCGGGCAACGGCCGCGAGGCGCTGGACCTGCTGCAGGCCGCCGGCCCGGACGTGTATGACCTGGTGCTGATGGACCTGGGCATGCCGCTGATGGACGGCCACGAAGCCACGCGCCTGCTGCGCCAGGACAGCCGCTTCAACGAGCTGCCGGTGATCGCCGTGACCTCGCACGCGCTGGCCGGCGTGCAGGCGCGGTGCATGGACGAGGGCATGCAGGACTACATCACCAAGCCGGTCGATCCTCAGCGCCTGTATGGCGCGCTGTCGCGCTGGCTGGGATTGTCGATGAAGGCGCTGCCGCCGGTGCCGCCGCGCGCGGAACCGGGCATCGTCGACGCGCGCCAGGCGCTGGCCGAGCTGCGCGCATTGCTGGCGGAGTTCAGCGGCGACAGCGTGGATTATTTCGGCAGCGTGCGCGCCTCGCTGGCGACGCTGCTGCCGGCGGCGGCGATGACCCGCCTGGGCAATCACATGGCGCACTATGAATTCGAGGCCGCCGGCAAGCTGCTGGCGGCGGTCGCACAGGAACAGGAGAAACCATGAACGTCAAAGCCAACCGTCCGACGATACTGATTGTCGACGACACGCCGGACAACATCACGCTGCTGGCCAATCTGTTGAAGGACAAGTACAACACCAAGGTCGCCACCAGCGGCGCGACGGCGCTGCAGATCGTCGCCGCCTCGCCGGTGGACCTGATCCTGCTCGATGTCATGATGCCGGACATGGACGGCTTCGAGACCTGCCGCCGCCTGAAGGCCGACCCCCACAGCAGCGCCATACCGGTGCTGTTCCTGACCGCCAAGAGCCTGGCCGAGGACGAGGCCATGGGACTCAGCCTGGGGGCCGTGGATTTCCTGCGCAAGCCCGTAAACCCCGATGTTTTGTTTGCCCGCGTTGCCTTGCATTTGCGCTAAAACAAGCAAAAACATCATAAATGATATATATTGTTTATATTGTTGAATAAAAATGGAGTTGGTATGAACAAAACCGTCAATGGCCTCCTGAATGGGAAAGCCCCTGCGCTGCCGAAGAAGCCGGCCGTGAAACCAGCCGCCAAGGCTGCAGCCAAGCCGGTGGCCAAGGCCGCCGTGAAGCCCGTGGCAGCCAAGCCGGCCGCCGCGAAAGCCGCACCGAAGGCCGCCGCCAAGCCAGCCGTCAAGGCGGCGCCTAAGGCTGCACCTAAGGCAGCGCCTAAAGCAGCACCTAAGGCAGCCCCTAAAGCCGCAGCCAAGGCTGCACCTAAGGCCGCCGCCAAGCCAGCTCCTAAAGCAGCCGTCAAGGCCGCGCCGAAAGCCGCAGTCGTCAAATCGGCCCCGGTGGACGCAGCCAAGGACAAAGTCCGCAAGGAAAAGCTGGTGCGCGACAGCTTCACCATGCCGGAAGCGGAATACGCGGTGCTCGGCCAGGTCAAGAAAGCCTGCCTGAAAGCCGGTTTTGAGATCAAAAAGAGCGAATTGCTGCGCATCGGCGTCGCCCTGATCAGCCAGATCGACCTTGCCACGCTGCAAAATGTGTTGTCCGGCCTGCCGCAACTGAAAACCGGCCGTCCAAAAAAAGACTAAATAAAAAACAACACTTCGGCCCATGTCACGGAACTGACACCACGATGTCATTTTCCTGAAGTATTCGACCGTTACGCTTGCTTCGTTCCCCACAGAAAGGATGAAGCATGCAAACTTCGATCATACAAGCCGACGTCCGAGCAGCGTCCGGTAAGCTGGTACTCAGTATGGCAAGCACACCGGAAGAGCTGCGCGAGGTTCAGCGTTTGCGCTACAAGGTGTTCATCGAAACGATGGGATTGAGTTCGCTGGTCCGCGAGGATGGCCTGGATAGCGACGAATTCGACGAACACTGCGATCACCTGATCGTGCGTGATTCGAGCTCGCTCAAGGTGGTGGGCACCTACCGCTTGCTGAGCGCCGCGCGTGCCCGCAAGCTGGGCCGCGTCTACTCCGAGGGCGAGTTCGACCTGGGCCGCCTGAACAACCTGCGTGGCCGCATGGTGGAAGCGGGCCGCGCCTGCATCCATCCCGACTACCGTGGCGGCAGCGTCATCATGCTGCTGTGGTCCGGCCTGGCCGAATACATGCGCCGCGAGAACTGCGACTACCTGGCCGGCTGCGCCAGCATCAGCCTGGCCGATGGCGGGCATAATGCGGTCGCCGTCTACCAGTCGCTGGTCGGCGCCCACCTGGCGCCGTCCGAGTACCGCGTTACCCCGCACCTGCCGTTCCCGTTCTCGAAACTGGAAGCCGCGCAGAAGCCGCAAGTGCCGCCGCTGTTGAAGGGCTACGTGCGTTCGGGCGCCTGGATCTGCGGCGAACCGGCATGGGATCCTGATTTCGAAAGCGCCGACCTGTTCCTGCTGCTGCCGCTGGCGAACCTGGACGGCCGCTACGCACGCCACTACGGCGTGGCCGGCGAACCACTGGCCGCGTGATGTGTTGCCGCCCCGTGTAGAATAAGCCGTTGTGCTTATTCAGCGGGGCAGGGATGAAGTTTGAGACAGAGACGGAACGATCTGGATTGCAGGAGCGCTCCGTGCTGCGCCGGCGCGGCGCCGCGCCGCAGGACGCCGCTCGCGGCACCGACCGCGTCGCCGAGGAAATGCCGGTGGCGCTGGTCTTCAATGGCATCTCGCATGCCGTCATGATGGTCACCCCGCGCGAGCTGGAAGCGTTCGCGCTAGGCTTCGCGCTCACTGAGGGGCTGGTCGGCAAGGCCGCCGACGTATTCGATATCGAACTGCGCGAACATGCGCGCAGCTTCGAGGTCGCCCTCACCATCGCCCAGGAAGAATTCATGCAGCTCAAGCAGCAGCGCCGCTCGATGGCGGGCCGCAGCGGTTGCGGCGTGTGCGGCGTCGAGAGCCTGGAGCTGCTCGATCTGCAGCCCGCGCCCATCGACGCGGCGGCGCTGCACGATGCGTACACGCTGCCGCCCGCCATCGCCCGCGCGGCGGCGGAGCTGGGCAAGCACCAGGAGCTGATGCAGGCCACCGGCGGGGTGCACGCCGCCGCATGGTGCGACCCCGCCGGCGCGGTGCTGCGCGTGTGCGAGGACGTGGGCCGCCACAACGCGCTCGATAAGCTGATCGGCCACCTGGCGCGCGAAGGCGTGGACATGCGGCGTGGTTTCGTCTTCATGTCCAGCCGCGCCAGTTATGAGCTGGTGCGCAAGGCGGCGCGCATGCACATCCCGATGCTGGCGACCATCTCCGCCCCCAGCACGCTGGCGATCGATGTCGCCGTCGAAGCGGGCGTCAAGCTGGTGAGCTTCTGCCGCCAGGACGGCTGCGTCGAATACAGCTAAGCGCTGAACGGAAACCTGCCCGGAGCCACGCCATGAAAACGATCATCGCAAGCACGCCGGGCGCCGTCGCGCTCACGCTGGCGGGATTGGCCTGCTGTTCGCCGGCCTGCGCGCAGGATGCGCCAGACGGCGATTCATCGCTGATATTGGGCCGGGTTGAAATCAGCGCCAGCAAGGGCGGTGTGCTGCCTACTCGCAGTGTGCTCAGTTCCGTCGACATCCTGGGCGAGGGCCTGCTGCGCGACCAGCAGGTCAAGAGCGCGTGGGAGCTGTTCGCGCGGGCGCCCGGCGTCATGGTCACGCCTTTCCGGCAGGGGAACGAGTCCGGCAAGCTGTCGTTCCGCGGCTTCAATGGCGAGGGCGAGGTGAACGCCGTCAAGCTGCTCGTCGACGGCATTCCGTCCAATGACAACGCCGGCGGCATGCCGTTGATCGGCGCGATCCTGCCGCTGGAACTGCAGCGCATCGAAGTCGTACGCGGCACCAACGACCCGCGTTATGGCCTGCATAACATCGCCGGAAACGTCAACCTGATCACGCGCGCCGGCGGCAACGACGGCGAGGCGAGGCTGAGCTACGGCAGCTTCGATACCAGCCAGCTCCAGCTGGTGAAGGGCGTGGAGGAGGGTAACTGGTCGCAGAATTATGTGTTCGGCTACCAGGGCAGCGGCGGCTACCGCGACCACGCGCGCGGCAGCAACCTGGTCGTGGCCGGCAAATGGTTCTACACCACGGACGACGGCCGCCTGCGCGTGGGCCTGAGCGCGCGCCGCGCGGAGGCCACTTCGCAGGAACCCGGCTACCTGACTGCCGCCGATGCGCGCAGCGACCCGACCGCATCCTACCCGTACGCGCAGTCGGACGGCGGCAACCGCCAGCTCACCCAACTCGGCCTGCACCTGGACGCCGAACTCCATTCGCAACTGTCGCTGTCCACCCGCGTTTATCTGAACCGGATACAGGACCAGCGCTGGCTGCGTTTCACCACCACGGATCCGCAGCAGGAGCGCGTCTATGTCGAGACGCATGCCGGCTTCCTCGGCACCTTGACCTATCGCCCGCGCCTGGCGCTATTGGACGGCTTCAAAAGCGTCGTCATCGAGGGCGGCGTCGGCGCCGAGCACCAGCGCGACCGCAGTCCCCGCTACAGCACCATCGACGAGGTCCGCGTGAAGGCCACGCGCGACCACCACTTCACCTTCGACACCTTGGGCGGCTACGTGCAGGCGGTGATCAAGCCGGTCGACGCGTTGAAGATCGTGCCCGGCTTCAGGATCGACAAGATCGACGGCGATTTCAACGATCCGTCCAAGGGCGTGGCTTATCCCATTCGGGATTATGGCGTGATCCGGCAGCCGAAATTCAGCATCGCCTACGCGGCGGCGCCGGGCGCCAGCGTGTACGCCAACTGGGGCCGCAGTTTCCAGGTCGGCAGCGGCGCTGCGGCCTTCCAGTCCACGCCGACGGTGTTGCGCCCGTCGATCAACGATGGCTGGGAGTCCGGCGTCAAACTCACGCCGGCGGCGTGGCTGGACGGCCGCGTCGCGTTGTGGCGCCAGCGCGCCTCGGGGGAGGTCAAGCGCCGCCTGAACGATCCCAGTGGGGATGTCGACAACGTCGGCGAAACGCGCCGCCAGGGCGTCGACGTCCAGCTCAACCTGCGGCCCGCGCGGGGCGCCAATGCCTGGCTGGCCTGGTCGCTGCAGGACGCGACCATCGTCAAGCCGGATCCGGCCGCGCCGTCCACCATCGGCAAGACCATCGACCATGTGCCGCGCCATGTCTACTCGGCCGGCGCCGATTGGCAGGCCACGCCGGCGCTCAAGCTGTCGGCCTGGGGCAACGGCCAGTCCGGCTACTACCTCACCTCGGCCAACACCGGCGGCCAGTTCGGCGGCTATGTGCTGCTCAACGCCAGCGCAAGCTACCGGCTCGGCGCCAGCATGGCGCTGGAGCTGCAGCTGAAGAACCTGGCCAACCGCTACTACGAATACGTGTGGATCAACGACCGGACGCGCCATTCGCCGGGCGATGGCCGCGCGGCGTATGTGGCGCTCAACACGACGTTCTAGGCCGGCGCCTCACTGGCGCGGCGGCGGCAGCCGGGCGGTCTGGCCGATGGTGCGCCAGTAATCGCGCTCGATGCGGGCCAGGTCGACCTCGCGCGCCGCCTCGTCGAAGGCGCGCTGGCGCTTCAGGCCTTCCTCGGTGCGCTGGAAGCAGACGTGCACGGACCGCTCCGGGAACAGATTCTCTGCGATGACGATGCGCTCGCGTTCCGCCTGCGTGTAGCCGCCGCCGGCCAGCGTGTAGCGCAGCATGCGTTTTTCCACCACCACCGCGCTGAAGCGCCGGTGCAGCAGCTTGCGCAGGTTCATTTCGTTGTTGAGGCCTTCGTCCACGGTCAGCAGGCCGGAATGGACCAGCGCGTCGAAGGCTTCGCCGTTCGAATAGCCGGCCACGGTGCCGATGCGGACACCGCGCAAATCCTCCAGCCGGGCGGCCGCCACCGGTTCGTCCTTCAGGTAGGCGAGCACCGTCTGGCGGCTGCCGACGGCGCTGGAAAAATGGCACAGCTTTTCGCGTTCAGGGGTGCGGAACATGGCCAGCGCGCCGGCGTAGCGGTGGTCGTTCAAGCCCACTTGCATGGCGCGCTTCCAGGGGAAGTAGTCGATCCTGGCGGTGGCGTCCATGCGCTGCAGGACCGCCTCCAGCAAGGTGCCGGTGAGGCCATTGCCTGGCAGAGCGGCGCTGAAGAACGGCGGCCACTCTTCCGTGGCGAAGCGCAGCGTCGCTGGCGCGGCGGCCAGCACGGGTGCATTCAGCAGCAGACTGAAAGCCAGTCCCCATAGCGTAGACAACTTCAAGCAATTCCCCTTCCCGAAATGTTGGCTCAGGATGGCGGCGGGGCCGCGGTATCGTTATTTCCCTCAAAGCAAGGGTCAATTCTACCGCGTTGGGGGCGTTGTGGGCCGCTGTTGTTATTCCGCCGACGACTGCTCGGCCGACAGGTGCAGCAGCACCGGGATCGATTTCGAGGTCGGCGTGCCGGCGCCGTCGGCGGTGCTGTGCAGCGGGACCAGGCCGTTCGTCTCGGGGAAGTAGGACCCCAGGCAGCCGCGCGGGATGTCGTATTCCACCAGCAGGAAGCGTTCGGCGCGGCGCTCCACGCCGTCGTCCCACACGCTGACGATATCCACCCACTGGCCGTTGCGCATGCCCAGCAGCTCCAGGTCGGCGCGGTTGATGAACACGACGCGGCGCAGGCCGAACACGCCGCGATAGCGGTCGTCCATGCCGTAGATGGTGGTGTTGTACTGATCGTGCGAGCGGGCCGTCATCAGCGTCATCAAGCGCTCGCCGTGCAGCGCGCGGGCGCGGTGGATCGGCGTGTCGGTGTCGACCGCGTGCGGCAGGAACTGCGCCTTGCCGCTGGCGGTGCGCCATTCGCGCTCGCGCGAGGCCACCCGCAGGTGGAAGCCGCCCGGCCTGGCCACGCGCGCGTTGAAGTCGTGGAAGTCGTCGAACACCTGCTCGATGGCGTCGCGGATGCGGGCGTAGTCGCTGCCCAACGCGAGCCAGTCCACCTTGCCGCTGCCCAGCGTGGCGTGCGCCATGCGGGCGGTGATCATGGTCTCGGACAGCAGGTTGTCCGAGGCCGGCTGGTTCATGCCGTAGGACAGGTGGACCATGCTCATGGAATCCTCCACCGTCACGCCCTGCGGCACGCCGGCCTGCATGTCGATCTCGGTGCGGCCCAGCGTCGGCAGGATCAGCGCGTCCTTGCCGTGCACCAGATGGCTGCGATTGAGCTTGGTGGCCACGTGCACCGTCAGGTCGCAGGCGCGCAGCGCGTCGAAGGTCAGCGGCGTGTCCGGCGTGGCCATGGCGAAGTTGCCGCCCATGCCGAAGAAGACTTTCACCTTCCCGTCCAACATGGCCTGGATGCTTTCCACCGTGTCGTAGCCGTGCGCGCGCGGCGGCTCGAACGCGAACACCTTCCGCATGCGGTCGAGGAAGGCCTTGGTGGGCTTCTCCTCGATGCCCATGGTGCGGTCGCCCTGCACGTTGGAGTGGCCGCGCACCGGGCACAGGCCGGCGCCGAGGCGGCCGATATTCCCGCGCATCATCATCAGGTTGGACAGCATCTGGATCGTCGCCACCGCGCCCTTGTGCTGGGTCAGGCCCATGCCCCAGGTGCTGATCACCCGCTTGCCCTTGATGTAGACCTCCGCCAGCGCCTCGACCTGCGCGCGCGGCACGCCCGATTCGGCCAGCAGCTGGTCCCAGTCCTGGGCGCGCAGGTCCTGCTCGAAGGCCTCGTAGCCGCTGGTGTGGGCGGCGATGAAGTCGCGGTCCAGCAGGCTGGCCTGGCCGGCGGCCAGCGCCGCGTCGTCGCGTTCCACCAGGCGCTTGGCGATGGCCTTGATCAGCGCGAAGTCGCCGCCCAGCTTGGGCTGCACGAACATGCTGCTGATCTCCGTGCTGGCGTTGGTCAGCATCTCCATCGGATGCGATGGGCTGGTGAACCGCTCAAGCCCGCGCTCGCGCAACGGGTTGATGGAGACGATGGTGGCGCCGCGCCTGGCGCAGTCGCGCAGCTCGCCCAGCATGCGCGGGTGGTTGGTGGCCGGGTTCTGGCCGAAGATCAGCAGCGTGTCGGCGTGCTCGAAGTCCTCCAGCGTCACCGTGCCCTTGCCGGTGCCGACGGTGCCCGGCAGGCCGCGGCTGGTCGGCTCGTGGCACATGTTGGAGCAGTCGGGGAAGTTGTTGGTGCCGTACATGCGCACGAACAGCTGGAACAGGAAGGCCGCCTCGTTGCCGGTGCGGCCGGAGACGTAGAACGTGGCCTGGTTCGGATCGGGCAGCGCTTTCAGGTGGCGGGCGATGAGCGCGAAGGCGTCGTCCCACGCGATGGGCAGGTATTTGTCGCTGGCGCTGTCGTAGACCATCGGGTCGGTCAGGCGGCCGTGCTGTTCGAGCTGGTAGTCGGATTGCGCCAGCAGTTCGGTGACCGTGTGGGCGGCGAAGAAGTCGGGGCGTACGCGCTTGCTGGTGGCTTCGGCCGCCACGGCCTTGACGCCGTTCTCGCAAAATTCGAAGGTGGAGGCGTGTTCGCGGTCCGGCCAGGCGCAGCCGGGACAATCGAAACCGTCCGGCTGGTTTTGCTTGAGCAGCGTCTTGTAATTGCCGCCGGCGACCTTCTCGCGTACCAGGTTGATCGCCACCTGCTTCACCGCGCCCCAGCCGGCGGCCGCGTGTTGATAGGGTTCGATGCGTCCTTCGGGTTTTGTCTTCTGCATGCCTTGGTCCAGTCAATCTTGTTGAGCGGAGTATAGTGCAGAATTGCGCGCTCGCGCTTGAAGGGTGTGTCGTATGGATGAAGAGGTAATGGCCGCGCTGGTGGGCGTGCTGGAGGCGCTGTGGCGCATCAACGCGGAGTGGCCGGACAAGCCATGCACGCTCGCCAAATTGAGCAAGCAATCGGAGCGTCCGATGTCGGTGCTGCGGCGCCAATTGACGCTGCTGGCCGATGCCGGCTGGGTCGAGGTGCGGCTGGAGGAGGGCGGCGTCGCCGGCACCGTGCTGCTGACCGATAGCGGCCGGCAGCTGGGGCGGGAGTTGTTCGCTTAAACCTTGCGCGCGCGCCGGCGGCGCATGGCCAGCAGGCCGGCGCCGGCCAGCAGCATCGCATACGTGGCCGGTTCCGGCACCGGCGCCAGCTGATAGTGGTACAGCGCCAGGTGCAGGTTGGGATTGGTCAGCGACTGATTGCTGCGGTCCGGGTCGACCACCTGTTCGATGTACATGTCCAGCGCGCCGTTGGCGCCTTCGCGCAGCGCCAGTCCTTCCATTTCAAGGTCGCCCAAAGGCTGCGGCAATCGCAGCACTTCCTCCACCGCGCCGGTCAGCAGGTTGCTGCGGTAGATCGATTGGGTGTCGTTGTCCGAGGCCATGTACAGCCAGTCGCCGACCACCTTCGCGCCCTGGATGCGCGACAGCGGCGCGGCCAGCGTGATCGTGTGGCTGAAGCTCCAGTCGTCCAGGTTGTAGACGTTGATGGTGTTCCCGTTCTGCCATTCCTTGCCGTAGCCGACGC
The DNA here is from genome assembly GCF_009857655.1 of Duganella vulcania. Lineage (NCBI taxonomy): Bacteria > Pseudomonadati > Pseudomonadota > Betaproteobacteria > Burkholderiales > Oxalobacteraceae > Duganella > Duganella vulcania. The sequence goes on along the minus strand of NZ_WWCX01000023.1, from coordinate 1,744 downwards.
CGCGCCTGGCGTCCACCGCGACCCAGCTGGCCAGGTCCTTGCTCGGGTTGGCCGGCGTGCCGCCCAGCGCATAGGTCTTGCCGGTGTAGCTCAGGTCCGAGGCGTTGAACAGCGCCACGTGCGGCTTGGTGTAGCCGGCCGTGGAGTCGAGCGAGGCGTAGATGATGCCGTTGTGGTAATCGATGTCGCCGATGTGGTTCAGGCCCTGCGCCATCAGCGCGGCCGGGATGCCGGGGGTGAGTCCGCCCGCCAGCGTCAGCGAGGAATTGCGCTGCAGGGAATCGAAGTTGTCGTTGGCGCGTTCCAGGCCGTACTGCCACGAGAAGAACCATTGCTTGCCGTCGGTGGCCATGCCCTGGCTGCGATACAGGCCGGTAAAGGAATCGGGCGCCGGCGTGTGCATGTAGAAGTTGTCGACGCCGGCGAGCGTCCAGTTGCCGGCGGCGTGGGCCGGGGCGAGTACGGCGACGCTCAGCGCCAGGGCCAGCAGGGTAGGGATGCGCATGACTGCTCCATTGTTAAATTAGAATGCAGTTATGCTAATTCTTTTTTATGACCGGCTCACGACATAATTGGGCGGCGAGTGCCCGGACGGCGGCGGCGTAGCTGCGGCTGGCGCGCAGCGGGCCGCCGCGTGTCAAGTGCAGCAGCGTGTCGCTGTTGGTCAGCGGTTCGACTGCGCGGACGCGGTCCACCGCAACGATCACGCCACGGTGGATGCGCAGGAACCGGCGGCTGTCGAGCCGTTCCGCGAAGCGCGACACGGTGTCGCGCAGCAGGTGCTGTTCCTGGCCGACGTGCAGCGCCACGTAATTGCCCTGCGATTCGATCCAGTCCACCTCGGACAGCGGCAGCGAGATGAGCTGGCCGCGCCGTTTGACTTCCACGTGGGTCAGCGCGGGCAGCTGGCGAACGGGCGCCGGCGCTTCGGGCCGGACGGGCGATACGGCCGGCGCCTTGCGCTGCAGGTTCGCGTGCACCAGCGCGATCAGCGCGGCCAGCGCAAACATCAGCAGCGTGAAATTGCCCACCAGTTGGTCCCGGATTTCATCCCAGGAGGGCAGCCAGCGGCCTGCGAACACCCATGCCGCCAGCAGGCAGGAGGCCAGCACCAGCGCCAGCGCCAGGCCGGCGGCGCCGGCCGCGTGTATCAGCAGATGGCGCCCGCGTCCCGGACCATGCAGCGGGAATCGTCCGGCCAGCGCCTGCACCGCCGAGGTGACCGTCGCGCCCAGCAGGGACGCCACCAGGATGCGGATCGTTTCATGCGGCAGGCTGAGGACCTGGCCGGCCTGGCTGGCGCGCTGGATGTTGCCGGGTTCGAGCACCAGCAGGAAGGCCAGCCAGTACAGCGCCACCCAGGCGTGTGGCAGCAGCCAGGCGGACCAGCGTGCCGGGGACGGGGCGGGATGGGCGGAAATCGTCATGCGGACGATTCTAGCAGCGTTCGCCGCCGGCGGAAATGGGATGGGCCGTGAGGAAAAGTGACCAGCCGGTCTGGCCCGGGCGGCGTTGGCAAGCCACACTGGCCGCTGACTAATCGCTTGGGAGCGGACATGATGAAAATCGTTTTGAGATGGTGCCTGGCCTTGCTGTTGCCGGCGTGGGGCTGCGTGCTGGCGGCGCCGGTGCTGACGGCGGAGGGCGCGCTGGCTGGGCGCAGGGAGGGGGGCCTGGAGGTGTATCGCGGCATCCCGTTCGCGCTGCCGCCGGTGGGCCGGTGGCGCTGGCGCCCGCCGCAGCC
>NZ_WWCX01000239.1:0-1537 GCF_009857655.1 Duganella vulcania | reverse complement strand
GAAGCGCGCCGCGCCGCGCGCCAGCGCGTTGTGGGCGGTGGCGCTGGCGCCGTCGGCCGACAGCACGATCACCGGACAGTCCGGCCAGCGGCGGTGGATCAGCGCCATGCCGTCCAGGCCGTTGACGCCGGGCAGCTGGATGTCGAGCAGCACCAGGCTGGGCGGGGCGCCGTCGCGCGGGGCGCCCAGCGCCTCGTCGATCGAGGCGGCCTCGCGCACGTTGAACTGGGCGGCGGCGTCGGCCAGCATCAGGCGCAGACCGGCGCGGAACAGCGAGTGGTCGTCGATCACGAGTACGGTTTGATTCATGGTGTGCTTCACGGTGGCGCGGCAATTCAGTCCAATTGGACTATTTTCCAATAACTGGTATCAATTTATCATCACATCTGGTCTGCAAGCAAGCAACCATCTACTTAACCACACCAGGAATTCCAATGAAATCCAGCATACTAGCATTCGCGTTAAGCGCATTGTGCGCGTCGTCGGCCATGGCCAAGACCTATGACGTCCAGTTGCACCAGTCCAAAACCAATCCGCACCAGTGGACCGGCAGCTTCAACCTGAGCCAGCCGACGCCGTGGGAAGGCCAATATTTCTCCGACACGTACAACTTCACGCCCGACCTGGCTGGCGCGCTGACGGTCAACGGCGGCGTGGTCAATTTCTTCGGCTTCGACGAGCAGAAGATCCGGTTCAGCCACGTGTTTTTGAACGAAACCGAGCTGGCGCTGAGCAGCGCCGACGGCGAAAGCAAGGCGCGCCTTAGCAATGTCGTGCTGAGCGGCCCGCTGAGCCTGCGCGTGACCGGCTGGACCGGCGACTCGGCCAGCTATTCGGGCAACTTCAACATCACCACCGCCGTGCCGGAGCCGGCCACCTACGGCATGCTGATGGGCGGCCTGGCGCTGGTGGGCCTGGCCGCGCGCCGCCGCAAGGCGCAATAAGCTAAACGGTTTATACCGTTGATGGCGCCGGCGGACCTTCAGGTCCGGCCGGCGCCCGCGTTGCCGGCTAGCGCACGAACAGCGCGATCAGGATGACGATGGGCAGTGGAATGCCGAGTAACAGCAGTAGGATCGAGCGCATCATGTTCTCCGGTCAGGTTGGGGTGCGCACGATGACACGTGCGTGATCGCGGTGGTGGCCGCCCAGCGTGGCAAGCAGGCTGGCGACGAAGGCGCCCAGCAGCAGGGCGATGAACATCCACAGCGCCGAATGGGCGGCGGCCTTGCGCGCTTCCTCGGCGGCGGCGGTGGCCTTGGCCTTGGCGGCGTTGGCGGCCTGCGCGGCCTGGGCATAGACCTGGTCCACGCGCTGTTCGGCGTCGGGCTGCGCCAGGCCGCTGCGGCTGGCGACCAGCTGCGCGAGGTAGCTGCGGTCGTCGGCGCCCAGCTTCCCGGCCGGCAGGTCGGTGATCAGGATGCGGTTGATCTCGTTGCGCTGGGCGTCGGTCGCGGCGTCGCCGTTGGGGGAGCGCAGCAGCATGTCGGCGAAGTAGGTGTTGCCGGCGCCGGCGCCGCGCGCCAGCGCCGGTCCG
>NZ_WWCX01000238.1:0-1591 GCF_009857655.1 Duganella vulcania | reverse complement strand
ACACCAGCCAGGCCAGCGTGCCGGCCAGCCGGGCGGTCAGCTCGGCGCGCGGGATGCCCAGCACGGCGCTCCAGCCGGTGCGCGGCGAACGGCTGTAGACCACGTACACGTCCTGGCCGTCCAGCGTGCGGGCGTCCATGCCGGCCTCGCTGGCGGCGCTCAGCTGCCGGAGCAGCGCGGGGGGGACCTGCCGGCCGGCATAGGTGGCCAGCTCGTGGCTGCGGGTGGCCACCCGGCCGTCGGTGTCGAGGATGCTGGCGCGCCAGTGGGCCGGCAGTTGCTGCTCGCTCAGCACGTGCAGCAGGCGCTCCGGCGTGTAGATGGCGTTGAGCGTCATGACGATGGCGCCGTCGCGCCGCACCGGCACGCCGACGCTGAAGATGGGCTTGCCGTTGAGCGGGCCGGTGAACATGTCGGACACGCCCGGCTGGCCGTTGGCCAGGATGCGCTGCAACAGCGGCGCCCGCCCCAGCCGCGCCAGCGGCGCGCCGTACGGGCGGCGGGTCGACAGCAGCAGGGTGCCGTCGGTGTCGAGCAGCACGATGCTGTCGGCGCCGAGCTGCCCGACCAGGCCGGCGGCGCGCTGGTGGAAGCCGGCCAGGTCGCCGTCGCGCAGCAGCGTGGAGGTGCTGAGGATCTGCAGGGCCAGCTGGGTGGCCGCGAAGTCGCGGTCGGTGGCGGCGATGATGGCGTGGGCGCGCGCCACGGTGTTGTCGATCAGCTGGGCGCGTTCCCGGTGGTAGAAGTTGACGATCAGGATGGCGGCCACCATGGCCACCGGCAGCACGCAGGCGAGCACCAGCAGCGCCAGGCTGGCGCGCACGCCGGGAGCGTGGGGCCGGGGCGGGACTGGCGCGGGTGTCATGGGCGGGCGGTTTATCGGCGGCGTCGGATCGGCGGAGGGATGCAACGATTGTAAGGACTCCGGCCGCCGGTGCCAACGCCGGCCGTACCGAATCGCGGGTCGATGTTGTCTGTTGAACTCACTATCATGGGCGAGTTTTCAATTAAAAAATATTTCCTCATTCTGCGGGGGCGCCGCAGGGCCGCGCGGCGTCGTTTTTTGGCGTTTCGACGCATGAGACGGCCACGCCGAACCTGCTATCATGGGTAGCTTGAGAATTCTCATGCGTGGGATATTCCGCTGAAGTAATCTTGCAACGTTGACCTGTGCTTTGCCTGGAAAGGAGGCGATCGTGGAACCGACACAAGAGAGCGTACCGGACGACGGCGCCGGCGCCGCGCCGCCCGTCACGGCGGCCGCGGCGGCCGCCCGCACCCGCCACAGCCTGCCCCCCAAGGGCGCCTGCTGGTACTGCGACAAACCGTTGGACAATGTGCGCCGCTTCTGCGACAAGGAGTGCGCCGACGCCTTCGACGAGGAAAAGGAATATACCCGCTGACTACCCGCTGGCGTCAGGGCGCGCCGGCCCGCAGGCGCGCCAGCGCCGTCTCGAAATCGAACTGGTGGGCCGCCGCCGTCACCTGTTCGAACACCGCCACGCCCAGCCCGGCCGCCAGCGCCGTGGCCGACTGTTCCAGCACATCGATCGCCGCGCCATCGCCCTCGTCGAGCAGGCGCGCCAGCTGC
>NZ_WWCX01000237.1:0-1674 GCF_009857655.1 Duganella vulcania | reverse complement strand
GGTGCGCCAGCGCGCCGGCCGCGCCCTCCAGCAGCACGCGGCCGCCGGCATCGCTCAGCCGGTAGCGCCCGCCGCCCAGCGCGGTGATGAAGAAATCCCGGTTGTACCAGGCCAGCGGCACCTCGAAGCGGCACACCACGATGGCCTCGCCGCCCCACACATAACCGCCGTAGCCCAGCAACCCCGGCCGCGACAGCCGGCCGTCGCCGCGCGCCGCCAGCCAGGCCCCGCCCAGCGGAAAGTAGCGCGGCGCGGTCTGGATGTACAGGTGCTGGGCGTCGACCGCGCGCGCCACCACCAGGCGCGAACGCAGCAGTTCCATCTCGGCGATCGCCGCCTTCTTGGTGTCGAACAGCGACGACACGTCGTTGAGGATGTTCCTGGACGCGTTCGGATTGTCCTCCTCCACGTGCAGCAGCAGGTTGGCCTCGTACACCGGGCGCGCGGCGACCGCGTACACCAGCGCCACCAGCGTGCACAGCAGCGCGACCGCCGCCACCAGCCAGCGCCGCCCTGCCAGCACGTGCGCGTAGCTGCGCCAGGGCAGCGCGCCGGGCTCGGGCGGCGCCGCAACCGGCGCGATCAGCTGGACGGCGCCGCCGCTTGGCGGGCGCCACAACGGAGTATCGTGCGCGTCGTTCATGTCTTCTCCTAAGGCCGGGTGGTGGCGCCGACCGCCGACGACAACTCGCCGGGGAACAGCTGGCTGATGGTCCGGTGCCAGTTGGCCAGCGGCGACGCCGCCACATACACCACGTCGCGCGGCCACAGCTCGAACTGCTCGGCCAGCGCCATGGCCCGCGCCGGCCGCGCATCGAGCCGGTACACGCGCGCGCCCTGCGGCGTGTGCCGCACCACGTACACCTGGCCGGCGTCGCCGCTCTGCGGGCTGATGCCGCCGGCCTCGCCCAGCGCCTCGTTCAGCGTCAGGCGGCCGTCGTGCATGGTCAGCGCGCGCGGCGCCAGCACCTCGCCGCCAACGAACACCTTGCTCTCGTCGCGCGGCGGCACCCGCACGATGTCGCCGTCGGCCAGCAGCAGCGCGGCCGGCGGGCGGCCACCGCGCAGCGCCGCCACCAGGTCGACGCGGTGGCGCTGGCCGCCGCGCTCGATCGTGATGCGGCTCTGGTCGGCGCCTGGCAGCATGCCGCCGGCGCGGTTGATCGCCTCCAGCAAGGTCATGGGGATATCGTTGATGGCCAGCAGGCCCGGCGCCTTGACTTCGCCGTCGAGGTAGACGCGCTGGCTGCGGTAGGCCTGCACGCTCACGGTGACGCGCGGCCAACGGAAGTAGCGCGCCAGCCGCGCAACCAGCAGGGTGCGCGCCTGCTCGCGCGTGCGTCCGGCCAGATGCAGCTTGCCGGCGAAGGGAAATTCCAGCATGCCGTCCTGGTCGATCACGAAGCTGGCCGCCGGCGGTCCCAGCGCGCCGCCATCCCCGCCCTGGTCGCGCGCGACAGCGCCGGTCAGCTCCGGATGGTCCCAGACGGTGATCGCCAGCACGTCGCCGGCGCCGAGGCGGTAAGGCCCGGGGGCAGGCCCGGCCGGCATGGAGTCGTCTTGCAGGCCGCCCGCCGGCGGCGAGGCAACCACCAAGCCGCCTTTCGATACTCCACCCGCCGCCAGGCCGTTAGCCGATGTGCCGGCCGCCGAGGGACCGGCTGCCGCGCTCCC
>NZ_WWCX01000236.1:0-1691 GCF_009857655.1 Duganella vulcania | reverse complement strand
GCGCGTCCAGCACCGCCAGCAGGCGGGTCGACAGGCCGGCCACCGCGCCCAGGCCCAGCGCGGCCAGGTCGGCGGTCTCGATGGCGGCGAAGGCCGCGCCGTCCAGCGCGTTGATCTGGCTGCTGCTCAGCACCGCCACCTGCGCCGTGTTCAGCGCGGCGAACTGCTCGCCGTTGAGCGCGGCGATCTGGCGCGTCTTGAGGCCGGCGATGCTGGCCACCTTCAGCGCCGCCAGGTCGCCGCCGTCCAGCTGGCCGATGACCTGCGTGCTCAGCGCGCCCAGCTGGACCGCGTTCAGCGCGGCGGCCTGGGCGCTGGTCAGTTGCGACGCCTGGTGCGCGCTCAGGCCGGCCAGCGCGGCACTGCCCAGGGCCGCCACCTGGGCGCTCGAGAAGCGGCCGAAATCGCTGTCGTCGCTGGCGCCCAGCGCGGCCAGCTGGGCCGAGTTGAGCGCGGCCATCACGGCCACCCGCAGCGCGGCCAGGCTGTTGCCATCCAGCGCCGCGATGTCGGCGGTCGACAGCACGCCGAACTGGCGCGCGGTCAGCGTCTGCAGCTGGGCGCTGGTCAGCGCGTGCAGCTGGTCGGCCTTGAACGCGTGGATCTGCGCCGTGCTCAGCGCGCCGATCACGGCCGCGCCCAGCACCTGCAGGCGTTCGGCGTCGAGCGCCTGGATCTGGTCGGTGCCCAGCGCGGCCACCTGGCGGCTCTGCAGCGCGTGCAGCTGCTCCAGGCTCAGCGCCTGCAGCTGCGCCACGCTCAGCACGCCGATCTGGCGCGAGGTCAGCGCGGCGAAGTCGGCCGTTTCAATCGCGCCCAGTTCGGTGGCGCTCAGTTGCCGGAGCAGGCCGGTGCTCAGCGCCGCCATCTGCCCGGTGGTGAAGGCGGCGATCTGGCCGGCGCTGAACAGGTCCTCGCCGTCCTTGCGCCGCAGCGGCAGGGCCGCCACCTGGCCGGGCTTGAGCGCGGCGATCTGCCCGGTGCCCAGCGCCTGGACCTGCTCCGGCCGCAGGGCGGCGATCACGCTGTTGGCCAGCAGGCTGATCTGTTTGGTGCGGATCGCCGCCAGCGCCTCGGACGACAGGCCGCCGATGCCCTTGGCGTTGAGCATGCCGGCCTGCGTGGCGGTCAGCGCCGCCAGCTGTTCCGGCGTCAGCGCCGTCATGAAGGCGCTCGATTGCGAGGCCAGGCCCAGGTTGTTGGCGCGCAGCGCCGCGAAGTCTTCCGGGCGCAGGGCGCCGACGCTGGCGGCCGGCATCGCCCCCAGCTGGGCGGCGCTCAGCACGCCGGCCTGGGCGGTGGTCATGGCCGCGATGTACTCGGTGCCAAGGCGGGGCATGTCGGCGGTGGTGAGCCGGGTAATCAGGCGCGTGCCGCCGGCGGCAAACTGCGCCGGGGTCAGGCTGCTGTCGAAGGTCATGTCGTTTCCTTTTTGATGAAGTGGTCCAGGCGCAAAGTTGGGGGAATCAGAAATATTGAGGAAATGCTATGCACGCGCAGCAAAAAAAGCCCGCGCAATGCGGGCTTGCCCGAGGCGTTCCGGCGGGCTATTTGGGCACCGCCAGCACGCCGTGGCCGGCGCCGCCCTGCAACGCCTTCAGCCGCAGCACGTCGCTGTCGGCTTGCGCGCCGGCCGCGTCCTGGCCCAGCTCGCGCACCTGGCGCAGCACGTCGGCCATGCGCGCGGCGTT
>NZ_WWCX01000235.1:0-1705 GCF_009857655.1 Duganella vulcania | reverse complement strand
GCCGGCGACGACGGCGCCCTGGGCGGCAACGCCAGCCTGGCCGCGCTGCCGCGCCGCGCCGCGCTGGCGCACGTGGTCTACACGCCGGAAATCCGCCACCCGGTCGAAGTGGGCGCCGACCAGCAGGCGCACCTGGTGGCCTGGCTGTCGAAACGGCTGGGAGCGCAATTGAAGCCGCCGCAACTGGCGTCGCTGGGCTATGCATTGGAGGGAGGCAGGCTGCTGCCCGGCCAGAGCGGGCCGGTGGCGCAGTTCATGTACCGCGACGGCGCCGGCGCGCGCCTGACGCTGTACGTGTCGACCGAACAGACCCACAACCAGGAAACCGGCTTCCGCTTCGCGCAGGAGGGACAGGTGGGGGTGTTTTACTGGATAGACGGGCGCTTCGGCTACGCCCTGTCCGGCAACCTGGACAAGGCGGCGCTGGCCACCTTGGCCAGCGCCGTCTACGCCCAGCTGGAACCGGCGCTGTGAGCGCTTACGAAGCGTGCTTGCTGATCTCGATCAGGCGCGAGCGCATGACGTCGGTGGCGGCGGGGCCGGGCGCGAACATATAGTCCTCGTCGTTGATGGCCAGGCCGCTGTTGGCGTCGACCAGCACCTGGTCGGCCGGCTTGCCGGTCTCGCGGCTGACCACCAGCAGGCTGGCTCCCTCGGGCGCCAGGTGGTCGTTGCCCCAGGCGATGAAGGCCAGCAGCACCGGTTTGAAGGCACGGCCGGCCTTGGTCAGCACGTATTCATAACGCGGCGGGCGGGCGCTGTACTGGCGGCGCTCCATCAGCCCGCCCTCGACCAGGCCGGCCAGGCGGCGGGTCAGCATATTGGGGGCGATCTTCAGGCTCTTTTCAAATTCGTCGAAACGCGACAGGCCGTAGAATGCGTCGCGCAGGATCAGGATGCTCCACCACTCCCCCACTTTTCCCAGGCTGCGGGCGATGGGGCAAGGCATACGGCCAAAATCGGTATGTTTCATTTTTTTGACTCCTCGGTTCCAGGGTTAGCACTTCAGGGCGGGCAAGACCGCCTTCGCGTCACGGCTGAATTCATTATTATCTATCCAAGAAACATGCGCTTTTGCTACAAGCGACTACAGTTTTGATTGCGTAGAAATCTATTAAAAAAAATTGCTGGATAGGAGAAATATGCAACAGCCATGCAAGCCGGGCGCACCAATCCAGTACCAATGGGGGTGTTCCGCCAGCGGTCGAATCTATTAAAAATTTTTAAAAGATAGGCATAATACTCACAGGCGTGATAAAACGTTATCAACCCGGTATCGAAGGTGGGAGCCCATGACTGCCAGCGACACACAACAGAGCATCTTGATCGTGGACGACTCCGCGTTCGAACAGCGCATGCTGGTCGATCTGCTGAGCGAGCTGCCATACAAGGTGTCGGTGGCGGTCAACGGCCTGCAAGGCTACCAGCTGGCGCTGGCCCAGCACCCCGACCTGATCCTGCTCGACGTGCGCATGCCCAACATGGACGGCTACACCGCCTGCCGCCTGCTCAAGGCCAATCCCGTCACCGAGGACATCCCCATCATATTCCTCAGCGGCGCCGACGCCGACGAGGAGCGCATCATGGGCCTGTCGATCGGCGGCGTGGATTTCGTCGCCAAGCCGTTTTCGCCAGGCGAGCTGGCGGCGCGTATCCAGGTCCACCTGAAGCTGGCCCGCCGCGCCAGCCGGCAGCGCGCGGCGCC
>NZ_WWCX01000234.1:0-1862 GCF_009857655.1 Duganella vulcania | reverse complement strand
GCCACCCGCACCACGACCTGGCCCCGGCCCGGCCGCGATGGCGCAATGTCGCGCACGCGCAGCGCGCCGGCCTCGCCAAACTGCTCGACCATGGCCGCGATGCGGGGCGCGCTCATGCCGCCACCACCCGGTTGCGCTGCTCGCCCAGGTCGAGCCGGCCGTCGTCGCTGCGGATGGTGGCGGTGATCACGTCGCCCGGCTGCAGGTAGGCCGGATTGCTCAAGCCCTTCTGGATGAACAGCCGCCATTTGGTGGCGTCCGACATGAAGTGCCTCATGATCCACATGACCAGCTTGCCCGGCGCACGCGCGGCGCAGCCGGCCGGCGTGCCGGTGGCGATCAGGTCGCCCGGCGCCAGGTCGTGCAGGCCCGACACCTCGGTCAGCGTCTGGTGCGGCTTGTACAGCATGTCGCCGCACAGGCTTTCCTGGCGCGGCTGGCCGTTGACCGCCAGCCGCATGCGCAGCTCCGGCCAGCGCAGCCATTCGGCCGCGTCCAGCAGCAGCAGGTAGGGGCCGGCCGGGCCGAAGGTACGGTAGCTTTTGCCCTTGTAGAACTGGCCCTGCGGCAGTTGCACGTCGCGCGCGCTGATGTCGTTGACGATGGTGACGCCGGCCAGCCAGTGGTGCAGCTCTCCGCTGCTGATGGTGGTGGCTGCGCGCAGCGGCCGTTTCATCACCAGCCCCAGCTCGATCTCATAGTCCAGCAGGCGCACGTGGGCCGGGCGCACGATGTCGTCATGCGCCGACGCCAGCGACGACGGCGCCTTGGTGAACAAGGTATTGAAGCCGATCCGCGCCGGGTCCATGCCGGACTCGCGCACGTGGCTGGCGTAGTTGATGCCCTGGCACAGGAACTGGCGGTCGCCGGTGATGGGCGAGAGCAGCGTCACCCGCGCCAGGTCCAGCAGCGCCTGCTGCGGCGTGCTGGCCTGGGCCGCCGCCATGCCCTCGTTGATGAAGTCGGCCGTGCTGGCGTAGCGCCCGGCCAGCGGCGCGATGCGGCCCTGGTGTACCACGCCCCAGCGGGCGTCGCCCTCGTGCAGAAAGCGGACCACGGTGATTGCCATATTGTTCTCCTGTGTGAAAAGGGTATGAAAGGGCGCTTACAGCCACGGGCGCGGGCGGCTCATGGCGCGCCCCAGCAGCTTCAGGCGCGCCAGCGGCAGCCGGCCCTGCCACAGCAGCCGCGCCACCTTGAACAGCGTGCCGAGGTCGCGCCGCACGCCCATCGAGGCCGGCACGTCGTCGCCCCAGGCCCAGATGCTCGACAGCTCCAGCGGCACGTAGTGGGTGGGATGGTCGGCGGTGAACACGTCGCCGTCGGTGTAGTGCTCGAACTCCATGCCGTCCGGGTCGTACCAGTAGTCGAACAGCTGGCTGCCCAGCACGTGGCGGCCGATGCCCCACATGTGGCGGTGGCCGGCGGCGCGCAACACGTTGTGGCCCTGGCCCAGCGCGTCCAGGTCGACCACCTCGTAGGCGCTGTGCTCGTATTTGTCCTCGATGCCGCCGGCCAGCACGAAGCTGTGGTGGTCGGCCGGCGCCGCGCCCAGGTCGAGCCGGAAGAAGCATAGCGCCGGCGTGCCGTCCTCCAGGTATTGCACATCGGTGGGGATCAGGCCCAGGTGGCGCATATACCACTGCGCCATGTTGGCGAAATCGACCGTCTGCAGCACCACGTGGCCCAGCCGCGCGATGGCGGCCGGCTCCAGCGGCGGGCGCACGGTGGCGTTGACGCGCGGCAGCAGGCCGACGCTGTTGGTCAGCGGATGCAGCGGCGCGCGCAGCGGCAGCGGCGCCAGCGGTTGCTGGCCGCAGATTAGCCACAGCAGGTTGCCGGCCGGGTCCACCAGCTCGACG
>NZ_WWCX01000233.1:0-1875 GCF_009857655.1 Duganella vulcania | reverse complement strand
GCTGGCCGAGGCCGGCCGGCTGCTGCTGCGGCTGCTGCGCGCCGGCGCCAAACGCGGACAAGGCTTGCGCCAGGCCGCTGACCTGGGCGCTGACGCCCTGCTGGAACCAGACGTCGGCGGCCGCGTGCTGCTGGCCGTCGGCGGTGGTGTAGCTGGAGGTCAGGCCGACGATGTTGCCGTGGTCGACCGCGCCGCCCCGCCGCACGTCCAGGTTCAGGCTGGTGATGCGCAGCTCGGCCAGCGTCTTGAGCTCGCCCGCCTGGCTGACGCCGTCGGCATTGGCGTCGACCCACACGCGCAGGTCGCCGTAGCCGGCGTCGAGCGCGTTGACCGCGCCGTCGTGATTGCTGTCGAGTTCGGCCAGCGCCTGGTAGCCGTTGTCGGCGGTGCCGCCGCCGGCCAGCCTGGTGGCCGAGCCGAACAGTTCGCTGCCGTCGTCGATGACGCCGTTGTGGTTGCGGTCCAGCGCCAGCAAGCCGTCGCCATGGCCGACCCAGCCGGTGGCGCGCTGCTGCCCGCTGGCCGCCAGGTCGAACCGCACGCCCGCGTCCAGCCCCAGCGTGGTGACGCCGTTGCCGTCCAGGTCCAACACCAGCGGCGTGACGTACGGCATCGTGAGCAGCTGGGCCGGGGTGAAGGCGGCCTTCTGCGCGGTGCTCATGTCGTTGTATTGGGCCGAGCTCATCGCGCGGGTCTGCGTCGTGCTCAGCGCCGTCAGCTGGGCCGGCAGCATGGCCTGCATCTGCGCCGGCGTCAGCGCGACGATCTGGCGCGTGCTCAGGCCGCGGATGTCGCGGGTCTCGATGGCGGCCAGGTTGGCCCCGGTCAGGTCGGCGATCAGGGCGAGGCTCATCGCGCCCAGCTGGGCCGACGACAGCGCCACGATCTGGGCCGAGGTGAACTGGTCCGTAGTGGCCGCGCTCGGCCGCAGGGCCGCCACCTGCGCCACGGTCAGCGCGGCGATCTGGGCGGTGTCCAGCGCCAGCAGCTGGTCGTCGCTCAGCGCGCCGATCGCGGCCGTGCTGAGCGCGGCGATGCCGGCGGTGGTCAGCATGCCCAGCGCGCTGGCCTGGATCTGCGACATGGTGGACGACCCCAGCGCGGCGAACTGCGCCGTGGTCAGCGCGCGCAGCTGGGCGATGCTCAGGTTCGCCAGCAGATTGGCCTCGCGCGCGACGGCGTTGAACAGCAGCGGATTGATCGCGGCCAGATCGGCCGTGGTCAGCGCCGCCACCTGGCCGGCGTTCAGGATGCTCAGCTGCGTGCTGTTGAGCGCGGCCACCTGGGCCGTGTTCAGCGCCCCCAGCTGGCCGGCCGTCAACGCCAGCACCTGCTGGGTCTTGAGGCCGGCGATGGTCGAGGTCTTCAGCGCGGCGACGTCGGCCGTTTCCAGCGCCGCCACCACGGTCAATTGCAGGCCGCTCAGCTGGGCGCTGCTCAGCGTCGCGGCCTGGGCCGTGGTCAGCGCCACCGCCTGCGCCGCGCTCAGGCCCTGCAGCGCGGTGCTGCGCAGGGCGGCGATCTGCGCCGTGCTCAGCAAGGAGACCAGCTGCGGATCATTGCCCAGCACGGTCATTTGCGCGGCCGTCAGCCCGGCCAGCGCCGACGTGCTCAGCGCGCTCAGGTTGGCCGAGCGGATCGCGGCCACGTCGTCCACCGACAGGCGCGCCAGCTGCTGCGACGCCAGCGCGCGGATCTGCGCCGAGTTGAACGCGGCGACCTGTTGCGTGCCCAGGCCGTCGATCTGGGCGCTGCGCAACGAGGCCACCTGGGCCGTCGTCAGGCCGGCCACCTGGGCCGAGCCGAGCGCGCCAAGGTCGTCGCCGGACAAGCCGGCCAGCGCCGCGGTGCTCAGCGCGCCAAGCGCGGCGCTGC